>JANQHZ010001103.1 GCA_028282445.1 Candidatus Binatia bacterium
CCACCGAGACGCCGACGCAGACGCCGACCGACACACCGACAGACACGCCGACGGAGACACCCACCGAGACGCCGACCAACACGCCGACGGAGACACCGACCGAGACGCCGACCGACACACCGACCAACACGCCGACGGAGACACCGACCGAGACGCCGACCGAGACGCCGACCGACACACCGACAGACACGCCGACGGAGACACCCACCGAGACGCCGACCAACACTCCGACGGAGACCCCGACCGAGACCCCAACCCTTACGCCGACGAACACACCGACGGCGACGGCCACGAGCACGCCCACCACGACGCCGACCGGTACGCCGACCAGCACCCCTACATTGACACCGACCCACACCCCGACGGCGACGCCGACGCCGATCCCGCCTGGCTTCGTCGTCGGTGAGGTGTTCGACGACGGGAGTGCTTTGCCGATCGAGGGCTTCGCCGTTGCATCCCTTGGCGGTTCGGTGTCCGGCCTCGCCTCGACGGACTACTCGTTCTCGGCGGAAGCGGACGCGGGCATGCTGTGGCTCGAGGTTTCGACGGATGGGTACACGCGGAGTGTACGCGAAGTCACGGTGCCGCCGAGCGGTGCGGTTCGAATGCGGGACGCGCGTCTGACCGCGCTCTCACCGGTCAGCACCTCGACCGGAGTACTCGACGAGGCATTTACAGCGCCGCTGTTGACTCCTTCAGGCGATGGTTCGATCCAGCTTTTGGTTGAATCCGGACTAGCCTCCGGCGACCTCGTGACTGTGACCGCAATCAGTCCGCAGGGCGTGATCGCCCCGTATCCATTGGGGTGGAGCGTGCTCGGCGGGGTCGATCTGCAGATTGACCCGGCTCCGACCGCGGCAATCTCGGCGAACCTCCGGATCCCACGTGATCTGGTTGTTCCCGATTCCGGGCTGACGCTGGTCGCGGCGCGCTGGGACGAAGTTGCGACGGGCGGCCCGGCCTGGGTGCGGATTGTCGATCCGATCGTTGTCGATGTCGGCGGCGTGGACCATCTCGAGCTCGCGATCGCGGCGCCGGGTCAGCTCGCGATCGCCGTCGCCGATGCGGCTACTACCGTGCCCGCGGTGGGGGAAGCTCTGGCCGGTATCGGGCCACAGTCGCAAATCGACCCGGCCGGCGCGGTCGTCGCGAATCCCGAGGTGATCTTCTCGAGTAAAACCGCCCGGGCTCGCGTCTTCGCCGACGTCGTCGACCAGGACGCGCCGCCGGCGACGCTGGTCAGCGGTACGGTCGTCGAGGCCGATCTCTACGAGAGCTACGACCGACGCGACGGCGGTGTCGAGCTCGGCGCGGTAAGCCGCCAGGATCTGGCAGCTTACCAGGTGTCGATGGGCGACGGCGGTACGGTCGCAGGCGCCGGAGACGATGCGCTGGCCTTGCACTTCGTCGTCGGTCCTTCGCTCGACGGCGCGGAGATTCCGCTCGCCGATCTGCTCGAGGGCCGCATCGAGATCGCGACCGAGCTTGCGGTTCCGAGCGATCCCGTCGTGGTCGACGTGACCGCCGACACCGGCGTCACCGGCCCGGATGGTCGCGTATTCACGGTCCCGGCCGGCTCCGCACCCGCCGATACGATCGTCGCCATCGGTGATGTGGGGGCCGGCGACCTGCCTGCCGCTGTCGTTCCCGACGAGGCGTTCGTGCTCGAAGTCGCCGGCGGTGCGCTCGATCCAACCGAGATCTACAGCTTCGCGCCGCACATCAACGTCGCCCAAGGCGAGCTGTTTGTGATCGCACGCACGACCGCCGTACCGGCTCAGGGTCGGGTGGTTGTCGAAGCGGTCGCTTTCGGTGCCGGTAGAGTGCCCGCTGGTGAAACGGAAGGCCTCATCGATATCGACGACTGCCACACGCCGGCGATCTGCCTCGAGGGCTTCGGCGCCCCCGGCGCCTACGCGATCTTCCGCATGGCGGGTGGTATCGCCGCGGCGGAGGGCGAGGTTCTCGATGGGGACAGCGACCCGATCACCGCGGTCCCGGCTCAGGTCGTCGAGAGCGCGAGCGTTGCTTTCGTCGCGATCGGTGACGGCGCGGGCGATTATCTGCTGCCGATCGCGCCGGGCACGCCGGCGACGCTCAGCGTGAGCGACCGGCCGAACGACCGCAGCGGCCAGACCATTGTGACGGCCGCCGCCGATGCCGCCGCGACGGCCGACATCGTTCTACAGGCGTCGCCGCCGGAGGTTGTCGGCATTTCGCCGGCGGTGCACGCGAGCCAGGTCGGCCTGGACGCAATCGTCACTGTTTCTTTCAGCGAACCTATCGACTCTGCCAGCGTTAGCGACGCAACGGTTCTATTCGCGCTGAAGGGCGACGACGGGCAACTGACTCCCGTGTCGGCGAACCTGGCTCTCAACGACGGCGGCCTGACGCTGATCCTCACGCCGGGTTCCGAACTGGTTGCCGATAGCCTCTACCAGCTCACCATCACTACCGGTGTCACCGACTTGAGCGGGACTCCGCTGGCTCAGGGAGGCTTCGTCAGCGACTTCACGACGGCGGCTGTTTTCACCGCCGCGGCGCTACCCGAGGGAGCGCTGCGCGTGTCGCTGCCGGTCGACGGCGGCGGCAATCTGATCGAACCGCGCTTGGCGGCCGGCGATCCCGAGCCAGTGGGCCGAACCATTGTCTGTGCGGGCGCCGGTGTGGCGTTGCCGGGCACGCGAGTGTTCATCCAGAATGTGACCGGTGACATCACCGGTTCGGAGACCTGCGCGACCGGCAGCCCCGAGCCGGAGTGTTCGGATTTCGATCCCCTGACCCAAGAGCCGTGCCACGACGTGATTCCCGACCGATGTAACGTCGACGCCGACGGCAGCTTCTGTGTCGACGTGTTGGCCGCGCCCGGCGACCGCATCGAGGTTCTCGTCAAGGACATCTTCGGTAACGTAGTTGCACTCGATCCCGGTGCCATGGTGGACGAGCGCGACGGCGCCATGCTGGTCGGCGCGGACGGCGCCGTGGTGCCGTTCATCGGCGACGAGCGCTACGAGGCCCGCATTCCCGCAGGCGCCTTCGAGCTGCCGACCATCGTGAGGGTTACCGCAGTCGAAGACGCCGGCGTGTCCACCACCGCGGGCATCATCGACCTGAGCGATCTCGACACGTACCCCGAGTTTGAAGCGCTCGTCGACAACGTGCACGACGATCCGGACGACGAGCTGAGCGACCTGATCGAGCTGATCGGTGTCGTCAAGGTCGAATTTCTACCGGCCCGCGAGGACCTTAAGGAGCAGTACGACGTCACGGTGCCGTACGACCTGCCGGTGTCGGACCCGGAGCTTCAAGTGTACACCGCCTCGCGTATCGTGCGCTTCCGCGACGTCGACGGCGACACCATGCCGGACTACGAGCTGTCGCTGATCGACAAGGCGCACTACGAAGCGGTGGGCTCGCTGGTGGCGACAGACCCCGCGACATTTCCGGGACTCTCCATCGGCAATACCTGGGGTATTCATCGCTGGAAGGAGTGCGTCGCCTTCGTTTCGGGCAACGTCAGCGTCGGCGACCACTTCGGTACCGATTCCGGCGGCTTTGTCGGCGGCGGAACGTTTGGCTCGTTGATGCCGTTTCCGATCGAGCAGACGGTGGCGACGGAGTGGACGGTGCCGGTGCCGTGCAACGACCCGGCGGACATCGAGCTGATCAACTCGGACGGCGAGGTGGTGGACCTGATCGACCTCGACCTGACCGCGGCGCCGCCGGGCGACGAGGTGACGGCGGCTCGCATCCTCACCTCCGAGGTCAAGAACCCGGATGCACCGCTGGACGCCACCCTGATCCCGAACGGCCAGGTCGCGGTGTCGCCGTCGGAGCCGGTCGGCGTGGTGTTCGACCAGAGGATGATGGATCCCGATCCCGACAAGGTCGAGCTGCGGGTTTGCGGCCCGTCCGAAGGGGAAGGCAGCGACCCGCGCGATCAGAACTGCGACGCCGGCCCGCTCGTCCCCGGGCATCCGGAGCTTGCCGACGACGAGCAGACCGTCGTCTTCGTTCCGGACACGCGGCTGCGCTACGGGTTGCGGTATCAGCTCTACCTGCATGACCTGGTCGATGCCGACGGGCAGGCCATGCCGCGTCCCGTGTACCATTCCTTCTCGACCTGGTTGCCGCGCGTGGTGGCGCAGCTCGGTGACGGGATGCTCGATGCTCGCGACGTCGCTTTCGTCGATGCCGGCGCCGCCGGCTTCGACGATTTCGACGTGATGGTGGCGGTCGCCGAGGGCGACGGCTACCGCTCCGAGTCGAGCGCGGGGGTGCGGCTCTACCGCATCCGGCCCGATCTGATCGCGGCGCCGGTGAGCGACGTGCGCACTCCGGGGGTTGACCGCGCCGTCACCGCCACGGTCCAAGGACCGATCTCGCTCAAGCCGACCTTGACCGGCGCAACTCAGGAGTTTGCCGGCCCGTTCGTGATGAGTGTGGACGGACCGGGGACTTACGCTCGCTACGGGATGTGGCGCCTATATCAGGTCAATGACAACGGGCTCGCGCTTCTCGACCAACGCTTCGTGAACCTGTCGCCCCAAGCTCTCAATCACCTTGCGGGCGTCGATGCCGTGCTGCAGCCGCCGGTCGGCTTTCCGACGTTGGTGGTGTACGACATCACCCCCAACGATTTGGGTGTGCCGACCGACGTCGCCTCGCTTGGTGCCGACTACTCGTACGTCGCCAACCCGCCATTCATCGGGCTCGAGGGCATCGATCTCGTAAGCGGGCGTAGTACCGGTTTCGACGAGCTGCAGGTGCAGGCTCTGTTTCGCGGCACCGACGATCCGCAGCGCGACGTGCCGATTCGCGCCGTCGGCGTGATTCCGGGAGATACGCTCGCCGAGTCGGCGGTGGTTTCGGTACTGCAGGACGGCAACGTCGACTACGTCGCGGTGACCGATGCCGGACTGGCCGAAGGCTCGAGCCTCGGCGATACCCGATTCCGCCTGCCGGTCGGCGGTCGTCCACTCGCGGTCGAAGGACTCGTGCGCTGGCCGGTACGCACCGATCCGATCGGCAGCACGCAGTCCAAGCTCGAAGAGCACGACTTCGCGGCGGTGATGTGCGACGACGGCATGTGCGTCGTGCCCGTCGTGCGACCGGAATCCGACGGGCCTCACTTCGCTCCCGATCTTCTCAGCGGCGGCGTTGAGCCGATCATCACGCCCGGCGGCGCCCCACGTGACGGCGCCGGCGATCGCCTGCGCCAGCTCCTGTACGCAGCCGACGGCACGGCCGGGCTGTCGATTATCGATCTTCGGCGGGTCGACGGCGCGATTCGCGACACCAACGATCGCTACGAGATGACGGACGACGGCATCGACGATCGTGTCCTCGGTACGGTCGAGCTACCCGATCCGTGGACGCCCGATCCGGATTCCGCGCCGGCGACAATCGCTGCCGACGCCCGCCGCGTCGCGGCTTGGACCGATCCGGAGGGCCGCTCGTACGGCGCCATTGCCGCCCACCGCAGCGGCGCTTTCATCGTCGCCGAGCCGCTGCCGCTCGCGATCGAGAAAGAAGAGTTCCGCGACTGTGCCTACGCGGTCGACGGCGACGTCATCGGCTGCGAGGACCAGACTTTGGGTGAGGTTGTTGGGGTGATCGGCTCGCCGTTTACGCTGCACTACGATTCGAGTCGGGTGCCGGGGCGGCGTGGCATCGAGATCCCGATCACCGGCGATGTCGTGCCGGAGGGAGTGGACGACTACGAGGTTACGATCCGGGTGGCCGGCCGCGAGATCGTCGAGCGGGTCGGCGCCGTCGAGCCGAACGTGCGGGTGTTGTTCGTTTGGGACGGCACCGACGATCAGAGCCAGGTGGCGCTCGGCTCGCAGTGGGCCGAGATCGAGGTGGCGGCGATCTACGCCGGTCCCGACGGCGACCACCCATGGGATCTTCGGGTGTGGGGCGGCACGCTCGGCACCTGGGACACCCGCGCTCACGGCATGGGCGGCTGGAGTCTCAACGTTCACCACTTCTTCGACGTCAACGAGCGCATCCTCTATCTCGGCAGCGGTGGCCAGCGCAGCGGCGAAGAGCTGGGAGTCGTGCAGGAGGAGAAGGGCGACCGCGAGATCCTCATCGCCTCCGAAAACGGTCTGGCGGTGTACTACTTCGACATGGACACCGGCCGCCACCTGAAAACGGTCAACGCGATCACCCAGACCGACGTCTACACCTTCCAATACGACGGTGACGGATTGCTCACCGGGATAACGGGTCCGGGCATCGGCGCGGTGACGATCACCGCCGGAGGCATCACCGCCAACGGTCGCACCACTAACTTCGGCCCAGACGGCAGTACCGGATTCTGGACCAGCATCAACAACCCGGTGAGCTCGATGTCGTTCGAGTACACCGAGCAGAGTGGCGATGTCTTGGAGATCCTTTTCGAAGCAGACGAAGCGGCGGCGGGATCACCGAGGGGCGAAGGGCTGCTGACCAAGACGACGGATCCGCGCGACAACGACTGGACCTACAGCTACGACGGCATCGGCCGCCTGGCGAGCCAGACGGATCCCGAGACCGGCAACATCGTTGTCACGCGCGAACCGTCGACTTCTCCTGGAGCGGCCGAGGCCGAGGAGGCGTTCGCGATCAACCTCGGGTCCCCGGCTGGTGACTTCCGCCACGAGCTACTGGAAAACAGCGACGGCACCGAGACCCGCATCATCGAGACGCCGGATGGGACGACGACGTTTACGACCGACAGCGATTTGAGCGAGACGGGTACCCACCCGTTCGGCACATTCGAGCGTATCCGCCGCCCGGGCGTCGAGCTGAGTCTCTCCACCGACTTGCCGTTTCGCCTCGGCAGTCTCGACGCGAGCTACACGGTAACCGGCACCGACGGGCCGGGCGGACTCAAGGAAAAGGTCGACTTCACCCAGACGACCGGGTGGAACGGCGTCGCAACGACCACCACGACCTCGACCAACACGATTACGACGACGACCCCGGGCGGTCGCACCATCACTACCACGACCGACGACCTCGGCCGGCCCGTATCGATCCAGCTGCCAGGGCTACCGGCGATCTCGATCGAAGGCTACGGCAGCGAGGGGCCGACCACGATCAGCCAGGGCGGTCGCAGCGTCGAGCTCGCCTACGACAACGGCTTCGTGAACAGTATCACCGATCCACTAGGCCGAACGGTCTCGCTGCCGCGCGACGCCGGCGGTCGCGTCGACAGCCAGGACGTGTTCGGCCTGCAAAGCTTCGACTTCGACTACGACGAGAACGGCAATGTCACCAACGTGAGCTCGCCGCAGAGCGCGGCCTACAATGAGGACTTCGCCTACAACAAAACCGATCTGGTCACGAGTTTCGAGCTACCGGCCGGCCCAACGACCGTGAGCTACAACACCGACCGGACGGCAGCAAGTGGCACTGCGCCACAGGGAACTCTGGTGTTCGACAGTGACGGACGGCTCACTCGCATCGGTGACATCGGATACGCGTACGACGGCGACGACTATGTCACCAAGATAACCGGTGCGCCGGGTGACGGTGAGATCGTCTACGCCTACGATGACGGCCCCGTACCGACGTCGATCTCGTGGGGAGGTGCGAACGCGCCAGTTGAGGGGAAAGTGAACATCGGCCGCAACGCTCTGTTCCAGGCTACGAGCATCGGAATCGACGAAACTCCCTACACTGCCGACCTCGGCCCCGACGCCGACGGCGTCCAGATGCAGGCAGGTGCAATGTCGCTCACGCGCGACGAGGCGACGTTCCTCAAGTCGACGACGCTCGACCAGTTGACCGACAGCTACAGCCGCAATCAGTTCGGCGAGCCGACCTTCTACGAAGCGAAGCACGGCAACAATGTGTTGTTCAGCGAGACCTACGTGAGGGATTCCGGCGGCCGGATCACCGGCAAGACGGTGCGAATCATCGAGCCTACAAGCGGTGACATCGAGACCTATACCGCAACCTATACCTACAAGGACCCGAGCGGGCAGCTCGAAACCGTGCAGTACAATGACCAGCCGGTGATTACCTACGTGTACGACGGCAACAACAACCTGATCGGCGAGCCGACGGGCACCCCGAGCCCGACTCCGACGCCGGAGCCGGGAGATGGTCCGGTGCGGCTCTACGCGCGCAGCGACGCTCCCGGCGCGACGCCGGTTGCCGTCGAGGGCGGATGGGGCGACCAGTCCGTCAGCGGCAGTCTCTACTCGGTGGTCGAGATGGCACGCGAGCGCGAAGGAGCGACCGCTTCGACGACCATCGACGTTCCCGACTGCTCGGCTGCGGGCGAGAGTCGGCAGCTGACGACTGTCTTGGTGAGCCCGCCGCTGGCGACGGCGCGGCCGATGGTCGCAGGCGACCGTCTCGATCTGGTCATCGGTGCAAAGCAGGGCGCGGAAGACGACGATCTGGTGATGCTTGCTTCGGCTTGGATCATGGACGGCGCCGGTGGCGTGCGCTGCCGGATCGCTGTCGACGAGCAGGTCAACGGACTCGAGCTCGCCACCGGTGCCGAGGGCGAATCGGGCTTCCTCGAAGTCACCGCGAGTGGACCACCGACCACTCCCTGCGCTGGAGTTACCGCCGCGGTCGGTGACCGGCTCATCGTCGAGCTCGGATTTGAGTGCGGCGACACCACGTCTACCAACGCCGTACAGGGCACGATCTATCACGGCGGAGCCGGTGCCGACCTGCTGCCGGGCATGAACCCCGATGAGGCGACGTGCGGTCGCCCGGGGTACGTCGAATTGGCTGAAGACTGGGACTTCCAAGCCTCGACCGCCGGTGCTGCATGTGACCCGAACGATACGGATGTGCCGTTGGTCGTGACGTCGCGGCGACTGGAGAGCGTGACGGTCGCAGGCAACCAGGCCACGGCGGCGAAGCTGACCGAGCCCGACGGAACCGACCGGGAGTACACCTACGAGTACGAGACTAGCGGCGCGCTCACCGGCGCTCTGAAGAAGAAGACGGACTCCCGCAGCGGCGATGAGACGGACTACGTGTACGACACCTTCGGGAACCTCAGGCATGTGACGCTGCCGGATGGGAGGACGATCGACTACCGGATCGACGCCGCAAACCGGCGAGTGGGGCGCGTGCTCAAAGACAGTGGCGGCACGGTGCTCGAGGAGAAGCGCTGGCTCTACCAGAGCGCGCTACGGCCGGTCGCCGAGCTCGACGGCAACAATCAGGTGGTGGCGTTTTTCGTTTACGCGGACAAGCCCAACGTCCCGGAGTACATGGAGCTCACTCAGCCGAGGAGCGGTCACCCTGCGGGGACCTACCGCATCATTACTGATCACCTCGGCAGCGTGCGGCTGGTGGTGAACGCGAGCGATGGGGCGATCGCGCAGCGCATCGACTATGACGAGTGGGGGAATGTCACGCTGGATACTGAGCCCGGGTTCCAGCCGTTTGGTTTTGCGGGGGGAGTGTATGATCCAGCGACGGGGTTGGTCCGGTTTGGTGCGCGCGACTTTGGTGGCGACTTTGGTCGATGGACAGCGAACGACAGTCTTGGTCTGGGCGGGGGCGCTGTGAGCCTTCATTCGTACGCGGGGCAAGACCCGGTCAACTCCTATGACCATTATGGACACCAACAGATGCCACCGATGGTTGGTCTCGTACCGGTCCCTGACCACGATAGGCGTGTTTGGCATGCACGGATTCAGCGCTTCCTTCGCGGTGGGGCGATTCGCGAGAAGATCGCGAGCTATGCTGTTCCGATTGCCATGGCAGCTAGCGCGAACCAAGTAGATCCTGATTTGATCCGCGCGATAATCTTCGAGGAACAGATCCATCGCGAGTTTCTTGGCTTAGGCCCACTCTCGGAAGCTCTAGGCTTCGGACTGACCGTGGGCCTTGGCCAGGTAAAGGAAAACTACTACGGATTTTCGCGGGAGCAGCTGCGAAATCCGATCTGGAATATTCAAGCGATCGCGCGGCACCTGGCTACGGTTCAATCTCAGCCGCTGGTGCTGCCGACAAATCGTGTCGCGTCAATCGCGACACGCTACAACAGTGGATCTGCGACGGAGCTCTCCGCCTACGGCCGTCGAGTTGATGAGATCTATCAGCGCTACAAGTTTGGAGGGTGGAGGTGATGCGACCGTTCGCCGCGATTTCGAGCCTTGCGTCTTCCCTCGTCTTTGTGTTTCTCGGTTTGAATCTCTTTGGAATTTCCACTGTACCATCAGGAGCCGACGGGAGTGCCGATGAGTTTCGGGGACTTCTGTTCCTCGGTGTTGGGTGTGTTGCTGCCGCCGTTTGTGGCTTGTCCGGCCGACTGATTCTTCGGTCGGAGAGCAGTCGATATGCCGCCGTGGCGGTTGGGCTTCTTTGCCCAGTCATGGGTGTAGTCGCGCTGCAGCTTGTCGGCGTACCTCTAATAGCTTTTGGGGCGGCTTTGTTGGCGTTGGGGCTTGGAGTCTCGGCGTTTGCTCTATGGCCGGGGCAGCTGAAGGGAGATCGGCTGTGGGGTGAGCAATGACAGGCCCTAGCAGCGTCCAGGCCTCCTCGAGTATCGGCTGTGATTGCTCGGCCGATGGGCCGTAGCGACGATGAACGACGAGAGGATCAAGGCTGAGATGATAGCTGTGAAGCGTCACGTCAAATTCATTCTGTCGTACGTCGTGATCGTGGTGATCAGCTCGGTCTCACTCGGGCAGCCTGTTGCAAGCGATGACGTGCTGATCCTCGGTGTACGCATGGAGGTGTCTCCTGCGATCGTCACCGCCCCGAAGGGTGCTCCGATCGCTCTCGACGTGTTGCTACTCAACGGCGCCGACGTGGACGTATCGGCCGACTTCCCGGTTCACGTCATCAAGGCTGAGCTGTTGGGGCCGGGACTCGGGTCGGCCGTTACCATTGAGACGATTCCGGGCGAGACGCTCCGGATCGGGACGGATCCCGATGCGGCGCCGGCGGGTGTCGTTGTTGCGGATCCGCTGGTTGTGGATGGAAATTACGTTCTCGAGAATATCCGCTTGGAAGACTCCGGGGGGAATACCGTGCTCAGCGGCTGGCCTTCGGTGGTTCCGATTCGGGTTCTCGATCGTGTGACGGTGCAGAGTATCAAGTCGCGGCCGCTTACCAGTGACGAGATCCTCGAGCGCGGGATCGTCATCGACGACGATAACTTTACTGCCTATCGTTTCACGTTTGGGATCGAGACTCTGTCGCAGGGGGTGCCGATTGAGCTCGATATGGTGTTTCCGCAAGACCCCGATGTCGTGGAAGAAGGCGGGCCTCTCGGGTTGCCGCCTCTGTTGCCCGGCCTGGATGCCCCCAGCCTCGACATCCAGGGGCTGGTGCTGGAGAGCGAGACGATCAGCTTCGGGAACGAGATTCCGCCGATCCCCGGGGTGCTGTTGATTCCCGGCAATGTCGCGTTTCTGAACGAGTTCTTCGAGGTGATCCTGCTGGTGTCGAACGTCGCCCCTGACGGCAGCCAGGTCGTCATCAACTCCGCCACCGCCAAGATCGAGCTGCCGCTCGGCAATGACGGGAGCCCAGGCACCACCAGCGATCCGGGAGACGACCCGCTCGTGCCGGCGGAAACGATTGACCAGCCCGACGGTTGGACCGAGGCTCCGATTCTCAACACCGCGACCGGTCTGCCCGAGGTTGGCCCGGGGCATGACGCGGAGAGCGAGTTTCTGCTCGAAGGGAAGCGGGTCGGTACCCACCGCATCACGGTCGATATCGACGCCACGCTGTTCTTCCCCGGTGGTGACCCTGCCGGCGAGCCGCTGACGGGTACGGTTCGCGGCACCGTCTTGGTGCGCGACCGCTCGGTGGCGCTCACCATCCACCACCCAGACGTGGTGCGCGCCGGAGACACCTACAGCCTCGGCGTAACCGTCACCAACACCGGCGAAGGAGACCTCTCGCTCGTCAAACTGACCCTCGACCCGGCACTGATTACCGGCGCGACCCTGATCGACAACTCCCACCGACCGATCGACGGCCCGGTTGGTACCGGCGAGCTGGCCGACCTGCTTGTGGGCGAGGCGCGTACCATCGACTTCGAGCTGATCGCGCGCCAAAGCGGACGGGTGACCGCTGCTGCGTTTGCCGGCGATGTCCAAGGATCGTTTCAGCTCCGCACCGGCGTCGGCGACGGCAACATCCCGCTGTCGCCCGACACCCTGTTGCTGCCGGCGTACGTCTACGACCTTCCGGAGGACTTCGTGGCGGTGGCGGTGCGCGTGCTCGGCCTGGCGCATAGCGCCGCGATGGCGCCTGCCGGACATACGCCGGATATCGGTAGCGGCATGCGCAAGCCGATGGTCGAGCTGCGCGGGCAGCAGCTCGCCATCGCCGGCCTGCGTACCCGCATCGCGGAGCAAATTCCGGGATCGGTCCCGGCCTCGCTCTTCGAGCTGTGGCTCGATTGGCACGGCAGCTACTCGGGCGGCTCGATGGTTGAGAGTCCGGGAGGCGCGGTCGCGATTACGGGAGCGGTAGGCTTCGATGAAGTTCGTCGGCTGACGTCTGCGGGGATGGAGCTCGAGGCAGCGCTGGCGACGGCGGTTGCGGTTCGCGGGGCCGTGCCCAATCCCGTCGATGTAGCCGGTCTCGTCGACGAGATGGCATCGGCCGGTTCGTATCGCGGCGATTTCGTAGCGATTGCGGCGAGTGGGAACGCGGAGATCGTTCTCTCCGATGGGTCGGGCACGACGTCGGGCTGTGCCGGAACCACGGCGGCGGCGGCGCGCTGCAGTGCGCCGCTGGTGCGTGGTGCCGCTCGCTCAGCGCTGCTCGGCTTCGACGACGGTTCCCTGGTTGGCCAGCTCGCGATCGTCGGGCCGGACGGATCCGGGGACGTTGCCTCCCAGACGGTGACGGTGAGCGGTTCCAACACAAGCGGCCTAACCGTCGTGGCGCCGGACGGCAGCGGCGGTCTGCACAAGTTTGCGACGACGCTGGACCTGGAGGCGTGCGATACCGTTACCTTCACCGTCGGCTCGTCGGGAGCCGATCCTCTGACGGTGCTCTGCGACGACGATCCACCGACCGACCTGAGCGCGACGCCGTACGCAGACGACGGCCCGACCTTTCTTGCGGCGCGTCAGATTCCCGAGTCGGATCCGTTGCAGCGCGGCCGTGTGGTCGGCGTGCTCTTCGACCAGGCGATCGATCCCGATTCGCTCGAAGAGGCGGTGGCCGACTTCACGCTCAGCTACTCGGCCGGCCAGGAGGCCGTGCTTGCTGAAGGGGAGGTCAACAACCCGACGCGGGCGTCGAACCTGTTGCTCGGTAACCGCGTGCTGTTGGTTGGCTTCCTGTCGTCGGTCTCGCGTTTCTACGACTACGAGATCTCGGTTGCGGGCGTCACCGATACGGCGGGCAACCCTTTTGTAGGGGAGGTCGAAGGCGTAACCACGAAGCCGGTGATCCCCGACTTCGAGCGCCCGGCTGGAGGGATCGTGCAAGGGACCGTCCGCGACGGCAACGGCGATCCGCTGCCGTTTGCCACGGTCGAGCTGAAGGAGTGGTTTCTCGACGACTTCTTCGGCACGCCGGTCGAGATCATCACCGGCATCGTCACCTCCGACGTCGACGGCTATTACCGATTCGACTTCGTTGGCGTGAGTCGACTGGGACCGTTTACCGTGCGCGCGCGACACCCGGAGACCGGCAAGAGGGTGGAGCGGGTCAGCAGCATCCGGGTCGAACGCCAGGTTCAGGATATCGATCTATTGATGCTCGGCGTCGGCCGAGTGCAAGGCACGATCTTCGACGCGACCGGCGCTCCGCCGGAGCCGATTGCCGGGGCTCAGGTCGCCGTCGATAGCTTGACCGACGGCACTTCGGTGAGCACCAGCAGCCGCGCCGACGGGACCTATGTCGCCGAAAACGTTGCGGTAGGCGACGTATTGGTGCGGGCCAGCACCGGCGGCGGAACGAAGAAGGGGGCGGTGGCCGGCGCGCTCGGGCGTGCCGGTGAGGTGATCGAGGTTGACGTCCAACTGTTTGCCGGATCGGCGAGCGTCGAGGGAACCGTACTCGAGCCACATGGCGATACCGGATCGGTGACCGGCCTCGTTCCGGTCGGGCGCGGCGTTCTCGTAGCGATCGTCAACGACGACGAGGGCTACGCCGACGAGACCACCACCGATCGCGACGGATACTTCCGATTCTCTGGTGTTCCGCCCGGGACGGTAAGGGTGCGCGCGGTACGACAATGGACGGCGCAGCAGGCCGTGGTCGAGCTCAACGCGAATCAAGGCGATAGCCTGGTCGCGAGCTTGGTGCTTCCCGGGACGACGCGAGTGGTAGGGACGGTCTTCGACGCCAATGGAGATCCGGTCGCCGGGGCGCAGGTAGTTGGCGGCGTATCGCTCGTCACCACCGATGCAAACGGCGGCTTCGTCATCCCTGCGGTCGCGCGTGGTGCGCAGCGGATTGAGGCCGGCGACCCGATCACCGGCGCAACCGGCTTTGCCGACATCTCGATCGGACAGTCCGGCGGCGAGGTCCAGGTGGTCATCTTTCTCGACGGCCGAGCGACTATCACGGGAAGCGTTCGTGATCAGGGGGCGCCGCAAGGCGGCGTCGAGGTGTTTCTGTGGTTCATCGCCGGCGGGACGGAAGACTCGTTCTTGCGCGCGACCTCGGCGTCGGACGGGACGTTCCGTTTCGACAACATACCGCTCGGCGGCTACATGTTGCGCGCGGTGGCGCCCGACGGCAACGGCGGGTTTACGCCGGTCCATGTCGTTACCGCGGGGTCGCCGGTTGTCGCGAACGTCGACTACGTCGGCCTGGGGACCATCGAAGGAGTCGTCCTGAGCGACGAGAACGCCTCCCCGCCGAACAAACCTCAGCTCGACACAGTGTCGATCACCTACCTGGGTTTCAACGGGACCGGCCGATTGGTGCCGGTTACGGTGGATGTCTTCTCCGGAGACGACATCGGGACCAACGACAGCTGCGGCGCAAGTTGTACGGATTGTGGTGGCCGGTTCGTACTCACCGGCGTGCCGACGCTTGGGCCGGAGGAGCGATACCGTGTCGAAGTAGTCTCGGCGTTTGCGGGCTCGGTCGTCATCACCGACACGCTCGATCTCGCCGGCGAGATCGACAACCAGTGCCTCGTGCTCGGTGAAGCGGCCAAGCTGATGGGGAAGGTCTACCGGCCGGACGGCGAGCCGGTGGGCGCGGACGTTCCCGTGACCTTCGAAGCCGGGGGCAGCAGCCGAGTGGCCAATACGCTGGCTGACGGTAGCTTCAGCTTCGAATCTCTGCCTTCGAGCGGGTTTCGGCTCGACGCGATCGACCCGAACACGGGCAATCGGGTCGTGAAGTACGGCAGTCTTGCGACCGGCGACGACGTCACCGTAGACCTGCGGCTGCTCGGCGAGGGCACGGTGACGGTGACCGTTAGTGACGGCACCTCTACGATTGAGGGTGCCGTGGTGCAGCTTACGAGCGGATCGGCGGTCGCGAGCCTGCTCGCTCCCTTCCCAACCCTGATCACAGACAACACCGGCGTGGTCGTATTCGAGGGGGTACCTGAGGGGCCGTTCTCGGTCACCGCGACGCCGCCGACCGGGACCGACGGCGGTCGGCGCGGTGGGGAGATCACCGCCGACGGAGACGAGCGAGCGCTCACGTTGGTCGTCGGGGTTTTTGGCGCTGTAGGCGGGACGGCGTACGAATCCGACGACGCTACGCCGGTGCCCTTTGCTCAGGTTCGACTGCGCGACACGTCACAGCCCGCACGCGAGGATGCCTTTACCACAACCGACGCGAACGGCGATTTCCTTTTCGACGTGGTGCCGCTGACGGATAGCAATCCCAGCGCGAGGTTGTACCTGGAGCTGTTCGACCCGAAGACCGGGCGTATCGGCTTCGATGACAGCAGTGTCCCGTTGCGGGTGGCGCAGCCGATCGATCCCGGCGACGAGGACGACGAAACCGAGTATCGCGACGTAAGCCTCCTTGCCGAGGCCGCCGTCTCGGGAGTCGTGCGTCGAGAGAACGGCGACATCTCGCCGGGCGCTGCGATCGAGCTGCTGTCCCCGTTCCTGGTGCAACCGGATGGCTTGAGCGGCAAGGAGGAATCGTTCTTCGGTCCCGGAGTACTGGTGACGACCGCGAACCTGTTCGGCGTGTACCGTATCCCGGGGGTGCCGGCCGGCTCCTTCGAGGTGGTTGCCACCGAGCCCGGGAGCCTTGCGATGGGACAGGCGGGCGGCGAGATCACAGGCGAGGGGATCGACGCGCTCGTCGACGTGTATTTGGAAGGGCGCGCCTCGGTTTCGGGTACCGTGTTGGAGCCCGACGGCGAGATCCCGGTGCCGTTCGCGACAGTGACCCTCACCAGCGGTAGCTTTCAGGACCAGGTCGCGAGCGATGCGACAGGGTTCTTCCTCTTCGACTCCGTTCCACTGGGTGATTACACCGTGACGGCGCGCGAGCAGGGCGGCTACGACGGGGGACGCAACCAGGGCTCGGCGGTCTCCGACGGCGACCAGCTGACCACCAACGTTATACTGCGCGGCACCGGAACGGTGAGCGGGATCGCGTACGAGGACTTCGGTGCCGATGACCGCTTCGTCGGAGAAATCGTACTGACGCGGGCCGGGATGGACTTCCTGGAAGCTACTTTCGACGGTACGACCGACCAGAACGGTGAGTTCGAGTTCACCGATATTCCCATTGGCGACTTCACGGTCTCGATCACCGACGACATCTTGTTCGGCCGTGCCGGGGGTACGCTCACCAGCGAAGGGCACACGATCTCGAACCTCGTCGTCGAGCTCGAGGCTTCGGGTACCGTCACTGGGACGGTTACGCTTGATGGCGCCCCCGTCGAGTCGGCGGTGGTGACCGTGTCGGGCGAATCCGGTGGCTTCCACCTGAGCGTTGAGTCCAATGATGTCGGTTCTTTCCAGGTCGACAGTGTTCCGCTCGGCGCCGCGGTCGTGACGGCAGTCGATCCGGCCTCGGGCGGCATCGGCAGTGCGTCGGCCACCCTGACGACCGGTGGGGAGAGCGTCTCCGTCGGCGAGATTGCGCTGGACGCCGAGTTGATCTCGGTAGCGTCCGTTACGCCCGGCGACGGCGCGGTCGAGCAGCCCCTCACCTTGGTTCCAGGGGTGCGGGTCGAGTTCACCGACTTGGTCGAAAGAGGTAGCTTGACCATCAACTCGGTGAGAGTGTTTGCCGACGGTCAGGCGGTCGCCGGCACGCTGGATCCGCCGGGTGCGCCGAGCGACCTGGTCTCGGAGATTTTCTTCGTGCCAACCGACCCGCTGCCGGAGCTTGCCGTCGTTGCCGTGCAGGTTACCGGCGGGGTGCGGGATGAGTACGGCCGGCCCATGCCGGCGGTTTTCGAGTCGACCTTCCAGACCGGAGATTTTACGGCTCCCGAGGTCGAGTTCGTACAACTCGTACGTGGCTTCGTTGTGGCGGAATTCAGCGAGACGGTGAGCGGCGGCGCCGTTGACGTGACCGACGTCACCGACGGTGGGTCGACCCCAGTAGTCGGTACTCTCAGCTCTAACGATTCGGGCAGACGGTGGACCTTTAGGCCCAACCCACCACTGGATGAGACCACGGCCATCGAGAGGATTGAAGTCGTCGTTTCCGATTGGGTGGATTCCTCACTATCCGCGAATGTACAGGCTCAGGCGGTGACCAAGGAGTTCGATACGGGGGATGTCGAAGGCCCGACGATAATGGTTACGTCCGACGCGCAGCCGGGTGGCTCGCAGTACCAAGCATCGGTCGGTCAAACCGTCACCATCGAGGCGACGCCGGCGGATGAGTCGGACGAGGACATACTGCTGGTTGATTTCATGGCCGGTGGCCAGGTGCTTTCGACCGACAATGAGGCTCCGTTTGAACACTCGTTCATCGCAAGCGCGGCCGGTACGACCGCAGAGTTTCAGGCGATCGCAACCGACTACGCCGGCAACCGCGGCGACGCGGTAACGATCGAGATCGACATCAACGACAACCAGGCGCCGACGATCTCCCTGGTGGAGGTCTTCGACGACCCGTTGCCCGAGACCGGCGGCTCGTTGGCCGTGAGAGTGAATGCCGACGACGACGTCGGCCTCGCCGACATCGAGGTCGCGCTGTTCGGAGACGGTGGCTCGCTGATCGGCATGCAGGTGCGCCATGTCGCACCTGGAGCCTTGTCGCGGAGCGAGTATTTCGTTTTCGGCCTGTCGAGTGCGCTCGTGCCCGGAGCGGGTGCGGACAATTTGGAGATCCGGATCCTGGTGCGCGACAGCGCGGGCGAGATCACCACCGATACGCAGCTCACGACCTTGCTGGACGGAGTCAAGCCCTTGGTGGTGATCACGTCGCCGTCGAGCGATTTCGTAGCCGATGCCGGAGAGGTCCTGTCGGTGAACGTGCTGGCCAGTGACGCCGTCGGCGTTACCGAAGTGCGGTTGGTGGAGATCAGCGACTCCGGCGCAACGCCGCAGGTGCAGTCGGTCAGCGGCACCGATGTGACCCATTCGTTCTCTTTCACCGTGCCGGCCGGTGCCGGCGGCGGTGAGGAAATCGTACTCGTTGCCGAGGCCGACGATGCAGTGACTCCGGTTCCGAACACCGCCGTATCGGCGCCGATCCGGATCACCGTTTCAGGCCCTCCGATTGTCTCGTTGATCGATCCGCAGAACCAAGCGACTTTGATTGCCGGAGATCAGTACACGGTGGTCGCGACGGCTCCCCCGCTAATCACCGAGCGGGTCGACTTCTTCGTCGACGGCGTCCTGGTGGCCGGCGACGTCAGCCCCAGCGGCCAAAATGAGTACCGTGCGACCATCACCCTGCCGAGCACAATCGGGCCGGTCGACATTTCGGTCGAGTCCGTCGACTACCTCGGCCAGCGTTCGTTGCCGGCGGTTGCGGGCGTCACCTTGGTGGGCAATCAGGCGCCGACGGCTGATTTCGAGCTAGAGACCCTGAGCGGGGTGGACCTCGCCCCAGGGGCTGACCTTGCGATCGGCGACCGCTACGTGCTGCGCGGCGATCGCTCGACCGACCTCGATGGTCACGACCTCAGTCACGAGTGGACGATCACGGCGCAGCCGCCGACGGCAGTTTCGGTCACCAGCACCACAATCAGGAATCCCCACCTAACCGTGAACGAAGCCGGCACGGTCACCATCGCACTCGAAGTCAGCGACGGCATCGCGACAGACAGCCTCACGCACCCGACCTACAATCTCGTTGTCGCCACGCCGACACCGACCCCGACCAATACGCCGACTGTCACGAATACGCCGACGGTCACTCCGACGCCCTCGATTACCCCGACACCGACGCAGACCCCAACGCCCACCAACACGGGCACTCCGACGGACACGCCCAGTGCTACGCCGACGCCGACCGAGACCCCGACCGCTACCCCAACCGCGACGCCTACGCCTACTGAGCTGGCCTCGAGTGGAGTGGTTTGGTGCGTGGATACGAACTCCCCCGGAGTGGAGCCGGTGGAACCATGTGCGAACCCGACCGTCATCGCCGACATTCAGACGGCCGTCGACCTGGCGGCGCCCGGTGACGAGATTTTCGTCGCGGATGGAACCTACACGGCTCCGTCTGGTGACGCGGTCGTCGTTGTAGCAAAGCCGCTTTTCGTCAAGGGGCGCTTTCTGGGCGGCTCTTCCGGTTGGTCGTCCCAGACCGGTGGGGCTACCGTTATCGATGGCGAGAATCTACGCGAGGGGATCGAGCTCACGGCAGCCGTTGAGATCGTGCTAGAGAAGCTGACGATCGACCGCGGAGGAGTCTCGTCCGGGCTCGGCGTTGTGAGTATCCAGAACGGCGATACTACGGTTCAAAACGGTACGAGTGTTGCCGATTTCTCGTTACGGCCAGATGGGGACCTAGTCGCGGGCGTAGGCAGTACCTTTGCTGGGGGCACGCGTGCCTTCGGCGAGGGAGTCCTGACCATTCCGCAAAGCGCCGAGCTGACCGTAACCGGTGCGGTGTCTGTCGAGAATGTGGATCTCTACGGAGACATCACTGGCGGCGGGGATCTGACCGTCACCGGCACCTTCAATTGGACCGGTTGGTGGGCCGGAGGAGGGGCGATGGGGGGAGCGGGGTCCACGACATTTGCCGCGGGTTCGATTGCGCAGTTGTCGGGGTCCCAGACAAAATCGATTGATCGCAACGTAACAAACTATGGCGAGATCCAATGGACAGGCGGCAACCTGAATTTAAAGGAAGCCTGCACCTTGACGAACTTCCATGTGCTCAACGCTACGCTGGCAAGCAACGCCCATATCAATACAGACGGAAGCCCGAATCCGTCGACGCGAGTCGATAATCGAGGCAGCTTTACTAAATCCGGGGGCGGAGTGCTCCGAGTAAGCTCGAACATCTTCTTCGACAACTCAGGAACCGTAACAGTAGTTGGGGGGGCATTCCTTCTAACCGATGGCGGCGTATCCAACGCTGGAGTCTTTCAAGTCGACGCTGGGGCAACCCTAGAATTATGGGACTACACCCTGAACGACGGCTCTAGTCTCTCCGGCGCTGGAAATGTCTTGGTTCCGTCGTCCGGAACGCTCGAGCTCGGCGTCGGCGATATCACGGTGGAATCTCTGTTGATCGATCGCGGAACGGTTGTCGGATTAGGCGATCTGACCGTAACGCGGCTGTTGCGGATGCAAGGGTTCACCGCCGGATTAAACGGGAGTGGGGCTACCACGATTGCCGCCGACGCAGAGTTTTACCTGGCTGGTTCGGCTTCCAACAGATTGGGAGGTGATGTCGTGAACCTGGGGACGGTCTATTGGGATTCCGGAAGCTTGGCGATGAGCAACGGGGTGTTCTTGATCAATGAGTCACAGCTCGAGGTTCGTTCCGGTGAAGGCGCATACGGATCCGGGACGACCAGCGGGATCGACAATCGCGGGACTCTAGTCAAGCACGCCGGGACGGGTCTGACTCGCACCTATCAGAATTGTGTGCTGATCAACAGCGGCTTCATAGAGATTGAGGATGGAACAATTCGTGCGGAAGCCGGTCTCATCCTTTCGCCGACGAGTGTCGTTGATGTCACCATCGGGACCGGGGCGGGGCTCGGATCTGGTTTGCTGGAGTCCACGACGAGCGTTTCCCTCGAAGGAGAGCTGCGAGCGACCGTGGATGGCGGATTCTCCGGTGGGCTCGGTGACTCCTTTCCGGTCGTGACGTTCCCGGCTGCGTCGACCGGAGACATGGCTCACTGGTCCGTCGATCTGGGCGGCGGACTGTATCTGAATAAAAACAAGACCTCGACCTCGATCAATTTCGTGGTCGAGGACGTGCCCGCGCCGACGCCGACACCTCTGCCGACACCTACCAATACCCCAGTGCCGCCTCCTGCCCCTACCGCTACGCCAACTCCAACTCCCACGCCAATTCCATGACAGGTCCACCCACGCGTTTGCGAGCACCGCCACCTCGTGGGGCCCGGAATGCTCGTGTGTCCTGAGGGGACGCTCTTGCGCCCCCAAGATGCGAGATGAAGTTGTCGCGAACGAGGTAGCCGAAGCGGGTGGGGATCAGTTGTTTCTGCGCTCGCTCGATTATCGGCCGCTTTGCTGGCGTGGTGCTAGAAGAGCGTTGCCGGTCTGGCAGCTCGTTTATCCGCAGGGCGTCAGTTAGAGCGTTCCTCGCCGCGCGGCTTGGTAGTGACTGGTGCAGTAGCCCTTGGCGACGTAGGCCTTGCCACAGCCCTTGACGCTGCAACGCGTCTTGGGGGACGGCATCGCGTTCTTCGGCGGTTTCCAGCCCTTGAGCGCATCGGCACTGACGTCAAAGCCTTCGTTTAGGAGCGCGATCACGACTTCAATCTTTGAGGCTCCCACCTGGCTTGCAACGGTGTGGATGGTATCGCTCACGTCAGTCGGGATCTTCACATTCATGAGCTTGCTCGCGGTCCTTCTCTTGCCGTCCCTGAGGTCTTTGAGCCTCAATTCTGAACGCATCGCGGTTCTCCCATCCTGAGTTTCTGTCGTTGCAGTTCAGCTGAGCTCGGCCCCGGAGACTTATCAAGCGATCGGAGATGTTGCGAGGCTGCGACTCAAGCAAGTTGACATGGGCCGGGTTGCCTTGGCGCAGCCGGCATCGATGCTGGGCGAGTACGCTCCCCAGCCAGAGATCGATCGCCCGGGCGCTCATGCATCTTGCCAGGCCGATATGATCCGGTGTGGAGAATAATTCAGAACTAGACACGTCCGGCCCCTTAGCAACTAGGTGTTTTCCACAGCTTGACGGTCTGTGCACGGTTGGGGGAGTGGTGGCTGCATGGAGATTCCTCAAGCATCAGCGCAAGGGTGTCGGTTCGGATCGTCGTGGGGCCATTGGCAACTCCCCGTCGGATGGGCTGCTGCAGTGAAGCGCACCCTGCTCACGGTAGTCGCGATTGCGGTCGTGACGCTGTCGGCAGGTTGTGCGGGCCGTGCCGGGCAACTGGGAGTATCTGAGCCATCGGCTACGGGGACGACCCTGACCGTGGCGCTGTATCCCTGGGTGCCGCGGCCCGAGCAGTTCGAGCAGGCCGTATCTGCGGAATGGGCGAAAGTTCAGCCGAATGTCTCGCTGACCTTCGTGCCGTCTTCCCAATGGGACGGCGGGTACTCGGACGATCCGACCACGAGCATGGACGTCTTTGTCTTTGATGCGATGTTCCTCGAGTACTTCCGAAGCCAGAATTACTTGGAGCCTATGCAAGCCTCGGAGATCCAGGACATCGGTGACTTCGTCCCCTACGCGATCAACGGTGTCCAGGACAGCGGCCAGTACTATGCGATCCCCCAGCTCGGGTGCGCCAATATCCTCTTCTACCAGCAGTCCGATACCCCGCTCGCAAATGCCACCACGCTGAGCCAGGTGAAGGCGGCGCTCAATCAGTGCTCCTATACCAGTGAGATTCCGCCGGACCGAAGGGGGTTGATGGTCGATATGGCGGGAGGCACGACGAACGCCTCACTCTACATCGATACGGTCCACAGCCTGAACGGGCAATATCCGTTTCCCCTGCCTTCGGGGCCGTCGCAACTCAATACGCAAGCGATCAACAATATGCGCGAACTATTGGCGATGGCCAGCTACGCAAACGGCACGAGCGATGTTGCTCAGCCGTACGAACGCGGAACGTGGTTCAGCAACGGCTGGGGGCGAGCTCTGATTGGATACACGGAGGCGATGTCGGCGATGACGGATACGACCCTCCAGGGGATCGGATTCAAGCCGATGCCGCTCTCGGATGGGAACTATCCGCCGGTCTTCTACGCCGATGTGGTTGGCGTGAACTCTGCGACCGAGCAGCGCGGTACGCGCGCGCTTGCTGTTCAGCTCGCCAATGTGATCGCCTCCTCAGCGACCATGATCGCGTCCATCGGGCCCGATGCGAGCGACCCGTCGCCGCAGTACTTGATGGCGACCCGCCCGAGCGTATTCCAGGCTCTGTCGCGAAGCTTTCCGATCTACGCCCGCATGTATGGCCTCATCACCAGCTCCTCGCCCATCATGTTCAAGCTCGACAGCCAGTCGCGTAGTTGGCTGAACGCGATGAAAGGAACGATTCGGAAAGACGCACGCACGAGCTACCCCTGCGCCTGCGATCAGGTCGCTTCGCAGACGATACCGGACGACACGGCGGCGCCGGCGATTTGCGACGCGACGTGTTCTTCATGGGGCGGTTGGACGGGGGCGTGGACAAACGAGTATCCCGCGGCGCCCCTTGGTCAGTCGGTCTGCGGTTGCAAGGCCTGTCCTGCGCCGTGAATGGCGTTCTTGGAGCTCGCTGAGACAGTAGGAGCGTAGCGCTGGAGTAGGCGAATCGGAGCGCGCCGACATGAGCGATGCCATGCAGCAAATCGCCGAAGGTTCCGAGGGGCGTTGGGAGTAGTCTCTCTCCGGCCGGAGTCGGATCAGGGCTGCATCCAATACCCGCGTTGTCCGCCAGTTTGATGCACTCAGAATTATCTTGCGCTCTTTGCTCGCGTGAGTGTAGAGCGGGGCAGCAGGTTCGAAACGGCCGGGGGCACATGCGCGCCGGACGGTACCCGCAGGGGGCAGCGCAAGCGGGTATCCATTCGGCGCAACGCCGAAAGGAGAACGCCATGTCGCACCGTTCATTATCGTTTCAGTGTCTTTCCGTAACTGCGGTCGTCGCCGCGCTGAGCGTTTCGTCCGCCGAAGCGCGCTTCACTTGGGGTGGGTGGTTGTCGCGTCAATTCGCTGTCGTAGAGGAGGGCGGCGTTGAGACTTTGTACGTCGTATCGCGCGAGGATGGCGACCCGGGCAACCCGCAAGGCGACGATATGAATGCACTATGGGCGTTTTGTGCTGATGGTGACTGTACGGGCCATAGCAACGTCGTGACGGATACCTCGGACCCGAAGTACTGCGAGAGGCCGTGTAAGTGGATGCACGTGACGAGCTCACTCCAGAACGAGAAGATGGGCGCACCTATCGTCGTCGATGAGAGCCCAGGGGGACATCGTGTCGTTTTCGGAACCAACGCAGGGAAGGTTCATGCCTACGATGACGCTGGTGCCGAGCTTTGGGAGTACCCGGCGGATGCAGGTACGGTCATTGACGACGATACACTCAAGAACGGGTTCTATGCGCGCGTCGCCGAGCTCGATGACGTGATCTACGCAGTCAGTTGGGGCAATTCCGGGAACGACGTACAGTCCCACCTTCACGCGATGAACATCGCCGACGGCACGAGTGTGTCGGGATACCCCTACAAGCTCAGTGGCCACTTCCAGTCGCTCTTCAACATCATTCCCGATTCAGGACGCGATCGGCTCTACGTTGGATTTGAGAAGGGCAATGGTGCTGGTGACAAGAAGTTTCTTGCTGCAGTGGGCCTGGGAAGCGGAGATTGCACGACGCCTCCCTGCATCGTGTGGCGGGCTCCCTTCAACGATACCGGTTCGAGTTCGGGCGGAGCCAGGTTCGGTGGTGTGGTACATGGCGACACGCTGATCGCCAACATGAACAACGGTGTAGCCGGCATCGATCTCGCGAGTTCGCCGGCGAGTGGCACGCAGGACGCCGTGTTCGCCTGGAGCGCGGATCCCCTGTTTCTCAAGCAGACCTACCGATCCGTTCCGTTTCTGAGCGAGACTGGCCGCGCCCCGAGCGGGGTTTCGGACGATACGGTCTACATCGGCCAGCGAGGGGGAGGCCCGTGCGGTGGTGCGGGCAAGGTGTATCGCATCGACCCGGTGGCGGGCACCGTGATTGATGCCGGATTGGATGGGACCGTCGATGACGAGCCGTTCTTCCCACGGTGCGGCGGATCGAAGATCCCGAACGTCTCTTTTTCATCGCCGGTGGTGAGCCCGCGAACGGGATTAATCTACCTTGGCGGTGCCAAGGGGAACGATCCGGTCTATCGGATCGATCCCGCGTATCCCCAACACAACGATGATGCGGACGCGACGGCGAACCACTTCGACTACTCCAAGAAAGGCTGGTTCGATTACGGGCCGCCGAATGGCTGGCGTACCGATGCGACCTTCAGCGACGGTGGGCGAATGGTGCACAAGGGGTCCGCCGAGGGGATCGTATACGGTCTCGATGCAGAAGCCGGTTGCGGCCTGGTTCGATGGTGTCTGGACACACGCACGGGGCAGGGTGGGAGCTGTGAAGACAGCGCTGACGCCACCGGTGGGTGCTTGACCTCGGGGGTTGTCCCATGTTGCGACGCGCTCAAGGACGATGGCGCACCAACCGGGCTCAAGTGTCGCCGGATGGCCGAGACCTGCGTGTCCTGCTGGGATTCGTCGGAGAATCTACTGACCGATGGCTGCGAGGGGAATCAGGCGGCCTTCGCGCTGCCATTCGACAAGAACACGGGCGTCGCGATCACGGGCGATACCATCGACTACGCTGACATCGAGCCAACCCATATTCTGAATGGCGAGGTCGTTTTCTCCGCTGGCCTGGATGCTGGTAGTGCCGGAACTCACGAGCGCGGAGAGGTGCTGAACGTGACGACAGGTGACCACTTCGCGTTCGACTACACCAACTTCTTCACGGCGATCGTTTGGGTGCCGTTGGCGAGCGGAGACAATGAGATACGGGCCGTTGTCTTCGGCGACCACGGGAACGAGTATCCCGTTTCGATCATGATCACGAACGCACCGTAAGATCACGCCGGTCGGTCAGCCGGGGGCGCTTCTGGTCCCCCGGCTGGCGAATCGGGGACGGACTTAGGGGGCCAACAGCGAGGATTCTGCCGATGCAGTGGCGACAGGTGAACTTCGAGGATCGCACGGTGCGCCTCGACCCTGGAATGACCAAGAACGAGAAGGGGCGGGTGTTCCCGTTCACGGCTAAACTAGAGGCGCTCCTGAAGGCTCAGCGAGCCCGCACGCGGGA
>JANQHZ010001109.1 GCA_028282445.1 Candidatus Binatia bacterium
AGTGACGGATATCGCGATCGTTTCGGGCGGATTCGCCCAGACCTTCGCAGAGTCCGACGACCTGGTGCCGGCGTTGCGCACGATGTGCGAGTGTGGACCCCGCGTTGCGGTGGCGACTCTCGGTGCCGCCGGTGCTTTGGCGTGGAGCGACGGACGGGAATTCCGGCAGGCGGGGATTCCGGCGCAAACAGTCGACACCACCAGTGCCGGTGACGTCTTTCATGCCGGATTCTTGCTCGCGGCTTTGCGTGGCGACGGCGTCGAGGAGAGCTTGCAGTTGGCCAGCACAGCGGCCTCACTCTCGGTCGAGGTTCTTGGCGGCAGAGCTTCGATCCCGAAGATCGACGACGTCCAGGAGAGACTTGAACAGATCGGGTCCGGTGCCGGTACGCGAGCCACTTAGCCTGAGGCCTTGTGGCACACTCATCAAGGTCGATGTTGTGTGGAGCCTCGCCCAGCGAGCGATACGCTGACGCTCAAGTCGTCACAGGGTTGGAACGTTTCGAATGCCCAATCGATGGAACGACCGCCTGGCGCCGACCGACGGCGTGGCACGTGCTCCGAACCTTCGGCCCAGAGTCGGGTCAGCTGTGGCGACGCCTGGTCGCCAATCCAATCGCCGGTAGGATCGCCAACACGGCGGCCAGTGCGATCAGGGAGCTGTTCGACGCAACCGGAGCCATCGACGGGTCGTCGATCGGGGTTCCCGTGCAGGTGCCGGCGGTGCATTGATCGCCCGCCGTGCAAAAGTTGTTGTCGTCGCAGGAGGTCCCATCGGGGATGGGGTTGTCGAACTCGCACGCGCCCGTGGTCGGGTTGCAGACTCCCTCTCCCGAGCACTCATCGGCGCTCACGCACTCGGTCGTGATCGGCTCGCACTCTCCCGATTGCGGGTTGCACTCATGGGTCTCGCACAGGTTCGGATTCTGCGGACAGGGCTCGGGTTGACCGCTCGGTAGGCAAAAGCCGGATTGGCATTGCGAGGGTATGCAAGCGTTGCCCAGGCTACACGGCGTACCGTCTTCGAGTATGGGGCGGAGGCAGCTCCCCGCGATGCAAACTCCCTCACCCGCGCACTCGCCCAAACTGCCACAGGGAACGTCGTTTTGCGGGATGTTCTCGATACACTCGCCGCTGTCGTCGCAGGTCCCGGTGAGGCAGTTCGTGAGGTCGTCGTCGCAGGCGCCGCCGATGTTCGTGGGTTCGGTTTCGCATTCGCCGCTGATCGGGTTGCAGGTCACCGGCCCGCGGCATGGATGGAACGCGGGCGGGCATTTCGATTTTGCCTCGCATTGTCCATCGGAACAGCTGGCGACTACGCAGGGATCACTCCCGCAATCGAGCAGATCTCCGGGTACACATACCCCGTCCTGGCACTGGTCGCCTTGGGTGCATGCGTCGAAATCGCACTCGATGCCACTGGCGGCAAACGGCGCTGTGAACACAAATAGCGCCGCAATGATCGTGGTCCATGCCCGCATTTTGCGGCCCCCCGTCGGATGAATGCCCGGCAGGATCCTAGCCCAAGTTGACCGTGAAGTCACCTCGCCTGCGAGCCTTGCGGACCGATTCCCCCCCTCTGCCGCATCCGGCGGGATCGGGCGGGCGGGCCGACGCGAACTTCGACAACCGATCGAGCGGCAAACCAGTCCCCGCCCTGGCTGAGTCCAACCTGCAGTTGGTAGTCGCCGCCTTCGATGAGCGTACCCGTAGCGAAAGGAGTCTCGATCTTCCGTGTTTCACCGGGGCCCAGATCGGCGCCTAACGGCACGTGGCCGCTGGTGATGATTCGGTTGTTGTTCCGCAACTCGTAGACCAGGCGCACGACCGGATCCGCGAGCGGTGCGAGGGCCGGCCAGGTGACCGAAGACCGATTGATCACCGCACTCGACAAGGTTTTCAATTGTGCGCCACGGGCCACCAACAGCATCGGGGGTGATTCAATCGCTGCCGTCTGCGCACTCGGCTCGAGCACCCGAAGTTCTGTTCCGGTGAAGGTGGTGTGCCGTGGTCCAGGTGCTACGAACGCTTCGAGTAGATCCGGCTCGGGGCGGGAACCCAGCTCCAGGAGCGCGTGGGTCTCGTCGACGTAGACTTTGCGAATGCCCGGTACTTTCAACCATTTTCGCCACTCGAAGCCCCACATCCTCGACCGGTTCACGATGACGTACCTGAGCCCGCTGATGCGCTGTACGAGCTCCAGGGACTCCGCGCCGGGCAATCGGCCACTAAAGTAGTCGAGCAGGGTTGCCGACTCTCCTTTGTACCCGGTGTAGCCGTTGAGTAGGGGGAACCCGTGAAAGATGGAGGCATACATGGCCTTTGCTCCAAGCGCACTGCGAATCGCCGAGCTCGGCCCGACGGGCGCTTCGATCACGGGGGCACGCGGGCGCGCGGCGAGGATCCGGTAGGCCTGTGGGAGCCCGGACAGCGAAGTCGGGCGTTCGGCGACCGGCGTGTGGATCGATCGGAGGTCGAAATCGTATGCGGTTGCGACCAGCCCTGCGACCAGCGCCACCGCGCCGACCGACGAGCGTGCTCGCACCTTGGGCAAGAGTGAGAGCCAACGACCAAAGCCGATCCCGGCGAGGCAGGCGAAACCGAGAACTGCCAGAATTGCGAATCGACCCGGTACTCGCATCGAGCTGAAGCCAGGTACGTATTCAGCAAGCCATGCGTAAGGAAGAGTGCGGGGCACGCCGGTGATCGAAGTCTGGATACCGAGACTGAGCACGTACCCGGTCATCATCACCCCGGTGGCGCCCCACACCGCCCAACGTCGTTCTCGCCTTCGGCGCAAGAGGCAGCCGGCGACCGCGATCGCCGGAACGAAGCCGAGGTAATAGCTCGTACCGCGAGTCTTGACCTCGGCGCTGCGAATTCGCCGCGGCGAGACCGCGTACGTACTGATCGGGTGGCTTGTAAAGGCGATCAGCACCTTCGATGCGCGGTAGTCCTCCAGATCCCCCCTGTTGAGGGCGCCGGTGTAGGGAAAGTAGGCGGCCCCGACCATGACCGCCGTTGCGAGTCCGGCGACGGCGACGCGCGCGATGGATCGGCCGGACAGACGTTCTCTCATCGGAAGCACCACCGACAAGCAGTAGGCCGCGATTGCCGACGCGCTGATATACGCCAAATAGGCTGAGCACATGGCGAGCCAGGTCAGAGTCACCGCGCACAAGACTGCGTTGATCGGGCGCCCTCCCAGCAGCGTTCGGTCCAAGAAGATCAACACCAGCGGTGCGAGGGCGATCCCGAGGAGTTGGAGCTGGCTCAGCATGCCCAGCTGCCCGGGCGAGAACGCGAAGACGGCTGCACCGAAAAATGCGCCGTAGCGCTCGACTCCCCAGTGCCGCAGTAATGCGTACAGGTTGACGCCTGCGCCGACCAGAACCACCAGCATCGTCGCGTTGAAGGCGAGCACCGGATTGCCCGACACGCCGTAGATGGGGCCGTAGAGCGGGACGTATCCGAGCATGTGCTCGGCCCCGAGCAGCATCCTCGGCGTGGGGTAGTGGATGTTGGCGTTGAGCAGATTCCACGGGTCCTGAGTCAGTGCATTCCAATCCCATGACAGAATCCACAACATCAGATTCATGTCGGCTGCCCGTGCCCGGGATTCCCATTGCAACGTAGCGCCGGCGGGATTGGCGAAAAGTGGGTGGAGTGTCCAGGTGAGGCCCAATGCGAACAAGGTGGCGACGAGGGCAAGCTCACGGCTCCACTGAACTGAATCGAGGCTGGAAGCGGGAGTGCTCGTGGATGTCGACACCATCGGGGTCCTCTAGTGGTCCGAACGAAATGCGGCTTCGAGGCGATCGTCGGAAGTCGCCCCTCGGGTATGCTCCAGGCTAGCGGTGGGGAGGTGAGAGAGTACAGATATTGGGTTTGCGCGCAAAGCGAGCGATGCGCGATGCATCGGGGCCCGGAGTACCGCAGCCGGCGGTGCGGGACGCAGGAGCGGGCCTTCTGGACCAGGGGGCGTGTTACCGCTTACAACGGTTACATGCGAGCGCGGGTAGAATGGATTGTGGCGAGAACTGCGTTTCCGATTTCGCTGGTGGCGGCCCTTTTGGGGGCGATGGCCCTGATGAATCGCGGCGGAGCGCCCGACGCCGTCGCCGGGCAGATCATCCTGCTCTCGTACATCGCAATCGCGGTGCTCGAGCGCCTGGTGCCGCTGCACGAGGAGTGGCGACGCGACAAAGGAGACCTGAAAGCCGACATCGGTCTCGGCGTGACCAACGCGATCGTCAATGGAGCCGTCCAGCCCCTGACCTTTGCGGCGTCCGTGTCGCTTGCCGGGTGGATCTCGACCCATTACGGCGTGCGTTTGTGGCCTGCCGAGTGGCCGCTGATGCTTCAGCTGATTCCGGCGCTGCTGATCGCCGAGCTCGTCGAATACTCCTGGCACCGCAGTATGCACGAGATTCCATGGCTGTGGCGGATTCACGCCACCCACCACAGCGCCAATCGGCTCTACTGGTTCAACGCGCTGCGTTTCCATCCGATCGACCTCCTCGTCGCCGGCCCGGGCAAGCTGATTCCTTTGGGAATACTGGGCGCGGATGCGCCCGTGATTGCGCTGGTGGGGGTCTTCTCGGCGGTTCACGGCGTTTACCAGCACGCCAACATCCCTTGCCGATTGGGGCCGCTCAACTGGGTGTTCAGCATGGCCGAGCTCCATCGCTGGCATCACTCGCCGGAGATCGAAGAGGCCAACCACAATTACGGCGGCAATCTCATCTTCTGGGACATCGTGTTCGGCACTCGCTATTTGCCGAAGGATCGCGAGCCCCCGGTCGAGATCGGCATTGGCGACATGCCGAATTTCCCGCAGGGATTCGGCGCCTTGATGCTCTCCCCGTTTCGTTGGGAGCGGGTCGCTGCGGAAGCCGGAGCGGCCGGGACGCGGCCGTCCGACCGCACGCTTTGACGGGCGGTTGCCGCCGGAATCCATTCCCGCGCAGGAGAGGCCGGCCGCGACGCACACCTCGCCTCGCTCGGCAAGCGGTGGCGCTCGCGGCAGTTTCTGCTTTTCTAGAGGTCGACAGCAGACGGTCGCCGCCGTGACGGTCGCCGCCTTCGGCTCTTCCTGATGAGACTGATCGAACGACTGTTCGCCCGTGTGACCGACCCGGACGATTCCATATGGGTTCGCGCCTCTTGGTGGTGGTTGGCGAGCTCGATCTTGGCGCTGGTCGCAGCCGCCTTCTACGCTGGGCAGTGGATCGGTCGGCCGCGTTTGGCGCTGGTGGCCGCGGTGGTCTTGATGATGTGGCCGTTCGCTCACGCGCGCATGTGGGTGATGCGACATCTCGATCGCTCGCTGTCGATGCCTGCGCCGATCGGGGTCGCCCTGGCTTTCGTCGCGGCGCTGTTCGATGCCGCCATGATCGCGCAATTGCTGACGGCTCGAGCCAGTTACGGACGGCCCTTTCTGGACGGCGACATCACCGGCTGGATCGGACCGGTTTGGTTCAGCTCGCACGCAATGATCTTCTTCGCCCTTGGCCTGGCGAGCCCGATACGACGAGTCACGCGGTGGATTCGCAGTACGCGTCGGCGCCCACGACCCGTCTCGCGCGAGCGGCGGGATTTCCTGCGCGGAGCTGGACAGTTGGGTGTGGGACTACCGTTTGCGATCTCTCTCTCCGGTGTCGAGACGTCGTACGACTTCCAGGTCGAAGAGCGCGAGATCGAGCTCGCGAACTGGCCGCGCAGCTTGGACGGGCTGCGGGTGGCTCATCTCTCCGATATCCACGTCGGCGGCGCGATGGACCTGGAAAAACTGACCCGCGTGGCCGAGCTCACCAATGCCGCGAAGGTCGACTTGGTCCTCCACACCGGTGACTTCCTGACTCATCGAATGCCGGGGTTCGACGAGCCGCTGTACGAGGCCCTCGACCGCATCCGGGTCGAGCACGGGCAGTGGGCCTGCCTGGGTAATCACGACTACGACAATCCGGTCAGGTTCGTGAATCGACTGAAGGGTTGTGGGGTCGAAGCGTTGCGCAATCGGATGGTCGCGCTCGACATCGCCGGCGAACGGGTCGAGATCGGCGGTCTCGACTTTGCCTTCTACGGTCGCGACCGTGCCGAACGCTACGCGCTGGCCATCGAACGATGGGGGCCGCGCTCGGCCGCTCCGCGCATCTTGCTCTGTCACGACCCCAGCGCCTTCGCGACGCTGCCGGGAGGGTGCGCCGACTTGGTGTTGTCAGGACATACTCATGGCGGGCACGTCGGCGTCCAACTCGGGAGCGAGCGAGCGCTTACGGTGGTGGGGCTCCTGGGAATACCCGACCAGGGGGTCTTCGAGCGTGGCGACATGAAGCTCTACGTCACCCGCTGCGTCGGATTTTACGGGTATCCGATTCGGCTCGGCGTACCCCCGGAGATCGCCGTTCTGAACCTGCGGCGCAAGGCTTGAGCCCATCCGCCGCAGTGCCGGTGGCCGGCGCACTCGCGGCAGGGGTGCGCCGTTTTGACTGAAATGGTAGGAATGTCCGTTCGATTTCGGGTCGGCAACGGGCAGCAGCCCGGCGGTCTGCGCGATACTGACAAACATGCAATCACGGAAGAGGGCGGGTACGTTTAGAAAATGAAGTTCTCTCGTCTCCAGGCCAGTTGGCT
>JANQHZ010001112.1 GCA_028282445.1 Candidatus Binatia bacterium
TCGCCGTTCATCATCGTGTCGGCGCGCAGGCCCTGGCGGATGGTTTCGACCGAGATCACTTCGTTGGGAGCGATGTTTCCGAGGTTGACGTTCGGCCCGAAGTGCTTGATCAGCCACACCTGCTGCGCCTTCTGCGGCGCTTCGAAGAGCAGGCGGTCGGTGTCGAGGTTGGTCTCGATCTCGTCGATCAGACCCATGCGGATCTCGCCGCTGCCTCGGTAGAGTCCGACCGTCCCCGACTCGCGCCCCTCGTTGATGACCTTCCAGGCGCCGGCGTCGAGCTCGGCGCGGATCTGTTTGACCCAGCGCGACGGAGCGACCACCGCGTTGACGTCCTTGCTACCGACTTCGGAGAGCACCTTGAAGTCCTTAGCGAAGCGCTCGATGTAGCGCAGCTTGTCGTCCAGAGGCAGCTCGATGATGCCGTCCGAGACCTCGATCAGGCCGACGCCCATGTCCTTGAGGTAGGCGACGTACTCGTCGACCGAGCCGCGCTTGTGGGCGAGTTCGAACAGGCTGCCGCCGCAGTAGGTGTCGATTCCGTGCTTGCGGCAGAACTCGATCTTCGTTTCGAGGTTCTCGATCACCACCGAGGTACCCCAACCGAACTTGACGATGTCGACGTAGCGAGCGGCAACTTCGAGCATCCCCTCGAGCTGGGCGATGCTCATGCCGCCGTCGATCACGTGGGTGATCCCCGACTCGCGCGGCCGCTCGGTGCGCGTCTTTTCCCGAAAAAGGTCGTAGAGCTGGTTCACGTTGGCTGGTCCCGCAAAGTGTTTCACGGTAGCAGGGTCGCAGTGGGAAGCAAGGAATTTGCCGCTGGTGGTCCGACCGTAGCCCTGGTCGGGTTCGGCATGCCGGCGGTTCCTGCTACATTCCCATTGTCCGCGAAGCGAGCGGACGGAGACGAAAGGAAACGACGAAAACGCGGGTTTTTCCCGCGCGCTTCGGAACAGATTCTGCGTGCGCTACCCATTCATCATATTCGACCTATTCCGCACCGTCGTGCTCTACCGTAAGGGCACCGTCACCAACAAGGTCCATCAGCCGCATTGGCGCGGCGCCATGCTGGACCTCTCCCCTCGTCTGCTCGAGGCTGCGCCCGGTCTCGATGTCGAGCGCTTTGTCGACGCGCTCGTCGTCAACACCCAGCAGATGGCGGCAGCGCGTGGCCCCGAGCTGCGCGAGGTCGCGATGGCGGATCGCTATCTTCGGACGTTGCAGTCGATCGGGATCGAAGACGCCGACCCGGAAACCGCGCGACGCCTATCGGAGGTCCAGGTCGAAGCACAGATGGCCGGCACGTTCGTTCCCGACGAGCACTACGCGCTGCTCGAGCGACTGTTGCGCGACCGCAAGCTGGCGCTGGTCTCGAACTACGATCATTCGGCAGGACCTCGCGCGATGCTGAAGCGGCATGACCTCGAACGCTACTTCTCGCACATTGTCATCTCGATCGAGCATGGGCGCCGCAAACCGCACGTCGAGATCTTCCGCGACGCCCTCGCCGCGATCGGCGCGGACCCAGAGCGGACCCTGCACGTCGGCGACAGCTTCAAAGCCGACGTCAAGGGCGCCCAGGCGAGCGGGATCGACGTCGCCTGGATCAATCCCGCCGGCACGCCGCTCCCCGATGGGGCAGCCTCACCTACCTATGAGATCCGCAAGCTGATCGAGGTCGCCGAGATCCTCGACGTCTCGGTCGACAGGAGGGGCACGACGTGACCGACCCGACCAACGTGCTCGTCCTCAACGCCGCCACGCACAGCGAGCGGCTCGCCGAGCTGACCGCGGACCTGCCGGTGCGCATCGTGCACGACCCGTTCTCGATCACCTGGGACGAGATCGCCGGACGCCGCGCCGGCAAGATCGAGGAGCTGACCCCGGCGACCGACTCGGTGCGCGAGGCGCTGAGCGAGGCCGAGGTCGCGTTCGGATTCGGATTCCCACTCAAGACGACCGAGCTGGCACCCGGCTTGCGGTGGGCCGAAACACCGGCGACCGGGTTCGACCAGCTCAACGGGACCGGCCTGCTCGAGTCGAAGGTTCACGTCACGGCCATCGGCGGATTGTTTGCGCCATGGGTATCGGAGCACGTGTTCGCCCTGATCTTCAGTCTCTTGCGCCGGCTGAGCGAATTCGACGAATCGCAGCGCGGCTCGACCTGGCAAGTCCGCCAGGTAACCAGCCTCGCCGGCAAGACCATCGGCATCGTCGGTCTCGGCAACATCGGCACGGCCGTGGCGCGCAGCGCCAAATCGTTTGGGATGAACGTCCTCGGCCTGCGTCGCTCGGCCACACGCCCCCCAGAGGTCGATCGCGTCTTCGCCCCGGGCGGTCTACGCGAGATGCTCGCCCAGTGCGACGTCGTCGTCCTCGCCGTCACCGGCAACGACGAGACTCGCAACATGATCGGAGCGGCCGAGCTCGAAGCGATGCCCGACCACGCCGTGCTCATCAACGTTGCGCGCGGTCTGGTGGTCGACGAAGGAGCGCTGGTCGACGCGCTACGCGCCGGCCACATCGGCGGCGCCGGGCTCGACGCTTTCCTGCAAGAGCCCCTGCCGAGCGACAGCCCGCTGTGGACCGCGCCCAACACGGTCGTGACCCCGCACATCGCGCCCAACGTGCCGGAGAAACTGTTGCGCTGCGTCGAGCACTTCGCCGCCAATCTGCGGCGATACTGCGACGGGCAGGAGCTGCACGACCTCGTCCGCGGCTGACGGTTCGCAGCATATCGTTCGGGCTCCGGGCACACGTAGGGCGGCCTTGGGGCCGCCGCGATCTGTGCGGCCGGAGCGGCGGCCCGAGGGCCGCCCTACGATATTCTCCGGGCACACGTAGGGCGGCCTTGGGGCCGCCGCGATCTGTGCGGCCGGAACTGGCGACAACCAGCGAGGCAGATCAACCGAGAGTCCCGAGTAGCCCGCGCAGCGGGCGTATCGAGGGGCGGGCAGCAAGTGCGACAGTCCAGGGCGATTGAGAGTGATGGGCTACGCGGACGAGCCCTCGATACGCGCTGCGCGCTACTCGGGCGTGACGGTTGCGGGGGCGGAGGCGGGGCGGCCCGAGGGCCG
>JANQHZ010001135.1 GCA_028282445.1 Candidatus Binatia bacterium
AATGCCCCGAGCGCAAACGCGGACGAGCTGATCGATCGCAGCGGTGAGAGCTTCAACAACGTTCCGGACTTCGAGTCGCAAGTTTCGATCAGCTATACCTTCGACACGCCGGACATCGGCTGGGATCGGATGATGGGAACGATCACCCCGGTGCTGCAGCACTCCTATCGGTCCGAAGTTCACTACCAGGGACCGGAGCTCGCCGAGGCGATCCAGCGAGGTTACAACCTGCTGCACGCGCGCTTGGTGTACCTCTTCAACGACGATCGCTCGGAGCTCGCGATTTGGGGCCGCAATCTCACCGACGAGAGGTTCTTTCAGCAGAACTTCCCCACAGCCAACACGCTGGGTGTGGTGTTACAGTACTACGAGGCGCCGCAGGCGTTTGGTTTCGACCTCACCCATCGCTTTTGAGCCGATTCGGGCGAGGGTTTAGGCTCAGCGGAAATCTTTGAAGATCTGCCACCGCGACCTTGCAGCCTTTCTCCGCCAGCGCCAAGCAACTACCACGGCCGATCCCGCTGGCGCCTCCCATAACGACGGCACACTTGTTTCGTAGATCCATAGCGATGCCCACCTCTACCGCGGCAACGAGCTTGCCAGCGGGCCCGTGAAGACGACAGAAGACGGCCGAGTCCAGCGGAGCGAGCCGGCGTGCCTCCGATCGATGCTTTCCGTGCGGCCGAGATCAGGGCTGTGGTACCACGACGACTTGGTTGGCCGCGATACTTTGGATGCTGGAAGTTGCGCCGCGCGGCCATCGCACGCGGATCTCATCGACCGTTAAGTCGGCGCCGAGGCCGAAATGTGCCTCAGCGAGATCGCTGGAGACCTCTCGGATCTGTGTGTCGCCCCCGCTGATCACGGTGATGCGTGCCCCGATTGCGCGAGTATTCGGGGCCCTGCCGTCGAGCCTCACGATGATGTGGTTGCCCTGCCGGTTGCCGCCGTCGTTGCGCCACAGTTGGGACGGTCCGTCGTTGACCGTTAGGAAGATGTCGATGTCGCCGTCGCGGTCGTAGTCGAAGCAGGAAACGCTTCGGCCCTGGCTGCGATCGATCAGGCGATGTTGCTCGGCGCTTTCATCGAAAGTCCCGTCGCCGCGGTTGATGAAGAGTCGTGACGGGTCGTCGTCGAACTCGTCGCTCTCGGCCGGTTCGGCTCCGTTGACCTGAAACAGGTCGAGGTCTCCATCATTGTCGAAGTCCGCAAAGCACGCATCTCGGCCCCAAAACCCTTCGCGTACACCGGAGCCTTCGGTGACGTCTTCGAAGCTGCCGTCGCCGCGGTTCGCGTACAGACGATTGCCGAGGACTTCCCAGGCGCCTTCGGCGATGCCATTCGGGTCCCAGGTTGCTGAGACGAACCAATCAATATCGCCGTCGTTGTCGACGTCGCCGAGCGCCGAAGCTCGACCGGTCTCCGTCGCGATCTCGTCGTCGGTCGCTCGCACGAAGGCGCCCTGGGTATCGTTGAGAAAAACCTCGCTGCCGCCCTGCGCGGCGAAGACGAGGTCCTGCCAACCGTCGTCGTTGAGGTCGGCGAAATCGGCGGCAAAGGTCGAGTCGCTTCCGTTCCGGGACAAGCCGGTGACGCCGAGCGAGATTCCGACCGGCTCGAAGCGCCAGTCCCCGCCGTTGCGGTAGACGTGCTCGATGTCATCTGCTTGGTCGACGCTCGTTCCCCAGTGGGTCATGCAGAGGTCGACGTCGCCGTCGCGATCGATATCGGCGAGAGCGACGTCGTGGGTATCGCGCTCGAGACCTTCGAAGTTACTGGCAGATGTTTCTTCCGAGAAGGTACCGTCGGTGCGTCCGCCGAAGATGCGCGGCGAGCCGCCGTCGACCTCGGCGGTGAAGAGATCGAGGGTATCGTCGCCGTCGATGTCCGCGAAGGCGAAGGCGGCGCCGCGAGCCGATTGCACGGGCAGTCCGGCTTGGGCGTCGCGCCGCACGAAGTTGTCGTCGCCGTCGTTTCGAAGCAATGCCGCCGGGCCGGCGTCCCCGACGGAGACGTAGAGATCGATCCGGCCGTCGCCATTGTAGTCGCCGGCTGCCGCTGCGGCGGCGCTGCGGGCCGCCACAGTGTCGCCGAGCTGGTTGTCGACGAGGTGGTCGAGGCCGGCACCGCTTTCGACGGCGACCTCGGTGAAGTACCAATCCCCGCCGGGAGTAGCGGTCGGGGTCGGCGCCAGACAACCGTTCAGGGCGTTGTTGACCGCTTGCACCAGCTCGTTGATCGCGACGATGCCGTCACCGTTCTGGTCGGCCGAAGTGCAAGTTTGGGGAGCGGCATCGCCGAGGATGGCGACGTTGACTGCCAGCACGAGATCCGAGATTTCGACCCGGCCGTTGTTGTTGCAGTCGCCGGCGCAGGGCGGCCGGCCGGCCCCGGCCGTCGACAACCCGAGCGTCGTTCCCAACAGGGCCACAAGTGCGAGAGCTCCGAAGGGGCTTTGTGGGAGGCCGGCTCGCCAGCCGCACAGTCTCCGCCTCGATTTCCTACGCGGGCCGACCCCCTGGGGATTTAGCTGCCAGTTTTGACGCACCGCGTCAATCATCCCCAGTCAAATCGTTTGTCGGCCCAGAAGAGGGCAGGGAATC
>JANQHZ010000551.1 GCA_028282445.1 Candidatus Binatia bacterium
GGCGGGGGCGCAACGTAGTAGGAGAGATTTAGGGTCTTATGGCTGGAGTCCGAGTCAAAGAGAACGAACCGATCGAGGCGGCGATTCGCCGTTTCAAGAAGCAGTGCGAAAAGGCTGGGATCCTCTCCGAGCTGCGCAAGCGAGAGCACTTCGAGAAGCCGAGCGTTCGGAAGAAGAAGAAGGCACTCGCGGCCAAGAAGCGTTACCTCCGGCGATTGGCGCGCGCCGGAAGCTAGGCAAAGAGTCCGAGGTGCCGATGCGGCGAGCGGGAATCGAGGGGTGGATGGAATGAATCTCGTAGACCTCGCCCTCGCTGCCCTGCTTCTGATTTGCGCGGTCCGCGGCTTCTGGCGCGGCCTCATCCGAGAGGGCTTCGGCTTCGCGGCGTTCCTCGCCGGCCTGCTCGGGGCGTTGCGGCTGGCCGATCCGGTCGGCCGGTGGTCCGAGAGCTGGGAGCTGCTCGCCAGCCTGCCGGACGCGGCGCGCATCGGCGGCGCCTTCGTCCTTGTCTTCGTCGCGCTCAGCGCCGGCGTCAATCTGATCGGCTTCGTGATCGACCGGATGATCGGCAGCGGTGCGCTTCGCCAACTCGGCAAAGTCTTCGGGGGGGTGTTCGGGGCGGTCAAAGGCGCTGCGGTGTTGGCGTTCGTACTGTTGTTCTTCCAGTTGTTCCCCTTCGTGCGCGGACTCGACAGTCAGTTGTCGGAGTCGCGCCTGGCGCGGCCGATGATCGCGGCCGCCGGCAATTTCCTGCGGGGGAATTGGACCGGGAAGGGATCGGCCGACGAGTCGGCCTGAGACGCGAATGGCCGGCCGGATTCCCGAAGAAACACTGCAAGCGATTCGGGACCGGATCTCTCTGGTCGACCTCGTCTCCAACTACGTGAGTCTGCGGCAGAGCGGCCGCAATCACACCGGGCTGTGCCCGTTTCACAAAGAGAAGACCCCGTCCTTCTCGGTTTCGGACGAGCGCGGCTTCTTCAAGTGCTTCGGCTGCGGCGCCGGCGGCAACGCCTTCACCTTCTTGATGCAGGTCGAGCGTATCGACTTCCCGGAGGCGGTCGAGCAACTGGCCAAGCGCGCCGGCGTCGCCTTGCCGGAACGCTCGCCAAGTGGGCCCGGCGCCGATGCCAAGGCGCGTCTGGTCGAGCTCCACGAAGAGGCCGCCGGCTTCTTTCAGCGCGCTTGGAAGAGCCGGGAAGGCACGGCGGCGCGCGAGTACATGCGTGGGCGCGGCCTGAGCGACGAGATCGCCGAGCAGTACCGCATCGGATTCGCCCCCGAGGGGCGCGTGCTGACCAAGTTCTTGCGCAGCAAGCGGGTGTCGCGCCGGGCGGCGCTGCAATCTGGATTGTTGATGGAACGCGACGGTCAGTTCTACGACCGCTTTCGCGGCCGCATCATGTTTCCCATCCGCGACCGGCGCGGCCAGGTGATTGCTTTCGGCGGACGAATCCTCGGCGACAAGCAGCCGAAGTACCTCAACTCGCCAGAGACTCCGATCTTTTCCAAAGGCGACGGCCTGTACGGCGTGTCTGAGGCGCGCAAGGCGATCCGCGACGCCAATCGAGTGGTGTTGGTCGAGGGCTACATGGATGCCCTCATGCTGGTGCAGGCCGGAATCCCTTACGTCGTGGCGACTCTCGGTACGGCGCTGACGGTGCAACAGATGAGGTTGGTGCGCGGAGTGGCCGGCGAGCAGGCGCAAATCTTTTTCTTCTTCGACGGCGACCGCGCCGGTCGGCAGGCGGCGCTCCGCGCCTTCGGTGTGTGTGCCGAAGCGGGCGTCTGGGGCCGGCCGGCGTTTCTTCCCGACGGTATGGATCCGGATGACTTCGTGCGCGAGCGCGGTGTCGAGGAAACTCTCGCCGTTCTCGACCGCGCTCCCGAGTTGCTCGACTTCTACTTCGACGAGACGTTGCCCGCGGGCGCCGACCTGTCGACGCGCACCCGCGCCGCCAAAGAGGTCAAGCGATTGCTCGAGCGGGTGTCCGACCCGGTGCACTTCGACATCTTGTCGCGCCAAGCCGCCGAACGCCTCGGCGTGAGCGAAATGGTGATGGCGCGCGGCGGGCCCTCGCGGCAGATCACGCACGAAGAGCCGCCGCCCTACCTCGATGCCGGTGAGGAGGGCGAACCCGACCATGAGATGGAGTGGCCGGTCGCCGAGCGCATGCTGGTCGAAGTCGTCGCGCGCGACGAAGACGTCGCCCGGCGCGTCGTCGACGCCGACATCGCCCAGTGTTTCCAGCACGCGGAGCTGGCCGACGCGATGACGGCGTTGATTGACGGCTGGGAAACTTCGGAGGGGGTCGGCGCGGTGATCGACGATCTCTCCCCGGCTCTGTCGGCCCACCTCAGCGGGGTGTTGCTGGAGGAGCGTGAGGACGACGATCGATCGACCCGCATGCGGGTCGCCGAGGATTGCATTGCCCGGATTCGCAGGGCGAACGATCGCCAGCGCCGACGGCTGCTGGTTGCGGAGTTGCGTCGTGCCGAGCGCGACGGAGATGCGGATTCGGAGACGGAGGTTTTGCGCAGCCTGGAGGAGATGAGGCGGCGGGAAGGGGAGCGGTTGTGATGGAACAGGGTAAGGCCACGGTGTCGGGAGAGAAGGCGTCGACGGGTAAGGTAACCCCTCCCGACGCGGTCGAGGACGCTCTCGAGATTCTCGGCGACGCGGGTTGGGGCAAGCCGTCGCGAACGCGGTCGAGCGAGCTCGCACAGGAAGCGGAGCGCGATGACGACGCCCGCGGAGGCGACCCGATCCGGATTTACCTGCGCGAGATGGGCGCGGTGTCTCTACTCGATCGCGAGGGCGAGCAGCGACTGGCGCGCAGCATCGAAGAAGCGCAGCACCGCTTACTGGTCGAAGCGCTGGCGACTCCGATCGTCCTGCGTTACCTGCTGAGCCTTCCGGAACGGCTGGAGGCGGGCGAGTTGCGGGTATCCGACGTCGTGCGCGACTTCGAGGAGCCGGAGGGCGAAGACGAAGAAGCGGTCGAGCGTGAGAGCAGCAAGGTGCTGGAGGAATTCCTCGAGCGTATACCCAAGTTGAAGAAGGCGGTGCGGGATCTCGAGAAGGCGGAGGCGGGAGTCTCGGAGGCCAAGACCGAGGCCAACGCAAAGCGGCGGCGGGCCGCTCTCGAGAAGAAGCGTGAAGGCTTGCTCGAGGTCGTGCAAACGCTGTCGCTCAACCCCAAGCAGATCGACGCGGCAGTCGAAGAGATGCGCCGACTCAACACCGAGTTGCGACACCTCGCGCAGCCGCTCGATGTCTACGAGAAGCGCTTCGCTTCGCCTGCACGCGAGGTCGAAAAGCTGTGTCGCGACGCCAAGCGCGGCGACGCCGCCGCCCAGAAGGCGCTCGAGATCGATGCGGACGAGGCGGGCAACATCGCACGCCAGATCGCCGCGACCCGAAAGCGCATCCGCGCTGCCGAGACCGAGGCGGCGGTCAGCGCCGAGGATCTCGCCGTCAAGCTGCGTGAGATCGGCAGCGCCGAGGCGCAGGTGCGCGAAGGCAAGCAGCACCTGATCCAGGCCAACTTGCGGCTGGTCGTGAGCATCGCCAAGAAGCACACCAATCGCGGCCTGCCGCTGCTCGACCTGGTGCAGGAAGGCAACATCGGTCTGATGCGTGCGGTGGACAAGTTCGAGTACCAACGAGGGTTCAAGTTCTCGACCTACGCGACCTGGTGGATCCGCCAGGCGATGACGCGAGCGATCGCCGATCAGGCGCGTACGATCCGTATTCCCGTGCACATGGTCGAGACCATCAACAAGCTGGTGCGCATCTCGCGCGAGCTGGTGCAGGAGACCGGGCGCGAGCCGACCGCGGCCGAGCTGGCCGCGCGCGTCGAGCTGCCGGTGGACAAGGTTCAGAAGGTTCTCAAGGTCGTGAAACAGCCGGTATCGCTCGAAACTCCGATCGGCGAGGAAGAGGACTCGACGCTCGGAGACTTCATCGAGGATCCGCACATGCCGCAACCGCCGGATGCGGTGATGTCGGTGCGGCTCAAGGATCAGACCGAGCGGGCGTTGGCGTCGCTGACCCCACGCGAGGAGAAGGTTTTGCGCCTTCGCTTTGGCGTCGGCGAAACACGCGACCTGACGTTGGAGGAGGTCGGGCAGCAGTTCGCCGTTACCCGTGAGCGAATCCGCCAGATCGAGGCCAAGGCACTTCGCAAGCTGCGCCGGCCGAATCGGGTGCCGCCGGGCCGCACGGCGGCGATCAGGCCGGAATGACGGCGGGGGGATCGAAACAGTGGAAGCACTTGGGGTAAAGGTACGGTTTCACGTTTTTGGTTTGGATCGGGGCGTATAGCTCAGTCTGGTCAGAGCCGCCGGCTCATAACCGGTAGGTCCCAGGTTCGAATCCTGGTGCGCCCACTGACCGAGCCCAGCGGGTCGAAAAATTGTCGAGAATTTTGTTTCGGATCGTGAGTGAAATAGGGGGACGGCCGATCGCCGGTCGAGATCGCACCCAGACTTAAGGAGTCGGATGTCTACTACGGAGCAGGAGTTCGAAGCGGAGATTGATCGCCTGGCGGCGCTGCAGGACTACGATCGGCGCCTCAAGGAGAGGCTCGACAAGGTCGGCGAGCTCAGCGCCGGCGCGGATGCGTACGAGGCGAAGGTTCAAAAGCGCCGGGACGCCGTCGCGGCGCTGACCGCCGAGCGCACCGAGCTCGAGCGTAAGCGGGCAGAGATGGACGAGCGCCTCGAGGTCGACGGCGGTCGCATGCGCGACAATCGCATGCGCATGAGTCGCGTGAAGACCGACCGCGAGCTGATGGCGCTGCAGCGTGAGATTGATCTCGGCAAGGAGTCGAAGGCGCTTCTCGAGGAGGAGATGATGGCGGTGATGGAGTCGCTCGAACGCGTCGCCGCCAACCTCGCCGAAGAGGAGGCCGCCCTCGCCGAGCTCGAGACCGACGTTGCCGCGTTGATCGATGCGCCGCGCGCCGAAGCCTCGGAGCTCAGCCAGGGGCTGGATGGCGCCAAGGCGGAACGCGAAGAGCTGGCGCAGAAGATCGACGGCTCGCTGCGCGGCAAGTACGAGAAAATCTTCGATCGTCGCGGCGGCACGGCGGTGGTCGAAGCGAAGAAGGGAATCTGTACCGGCTGCCGGATGAGCCTGCCGCCTCAGCTCTTCAACGAGCTGCAGCGCTACAAGGAAGTGCGGCAGTGCCCGAGTTGTCACCGCATCATCTTCTTCCGGGCCGCTCCGGACGGCGACGGAGACGGCGAGGAATAGCGCCGCAACGAGAGCTTCCGAGGAAGGCTGAGGCGAAGGCTAAGGCGAGGCTGAGGAAGGTGGGGGTGCATGGGAACCTGACAATCGCGCTCCGCGCGCCCACCGTCCTCAGCCTCGCCTTAGCCCCTGCCTGAGCCTTGCGTTTCAGTGCGTGGGAGAATCTCGCGACCAGCTCACTCCGGGCGAGGGGGATTGCTCGAGGTTCTTGGACAACAGCGCTGCAGCCGATAAGCTCACGTTTCCAGAGAGAGTCAGGGGCTCGCTCGCCTCCGAGCGGGGCGGGAGGAAAGTCCGGACTCCATAGGGCAGGGTGGCCGCTAACGGCGGCCTCGAGCGATCGAGGGAAAGTGCCACAGAAAGGAAACGG
>JANQHZ010001147.1 GCA_028282445.1 Candidatus Binatia bacterium
TCGCTCGCTTCGGCCTGCTCGCTGGCGAAGTCGCGATCGGAGGCATCGCCGAATCGGCCCGGCGGCTCGCCACTGGAATCGCGGAACCGACCAGCGCCCTGCTCACCTCGGCCAATGCCGAGCGCCTCGCCAAGCGTTTGTCGACGATGCGCGGCGCCGCCATGAAGCTCGGCCAGCTCCTTTCGATGGAGGGAGAAGACCTTCTGCCGCCGCAGTTCGCCGCGGCGATCGCAGTGCTGCGCTCCGAGGGGAACGCGATGCCCGCCACCCAGTTGCGGCGGGTGCTCGGGTACGCATGGGGCCGCGGCTGGGAGTCGCGATTGCGCGAGTTCGATCTCGACCCGATCGCAGCCGCATCGATCGGCCAGGTGCACCGCGCCGTCGCACACGACGGGCGCGAGCTCGCGGTAAAGATCCAATACCCCGGAGTCGCGCGCAGCATCGCCAGCGACGTCGACAATCTCGCCACCATCTTGCGGCTCTCGGGCTTGGTTCCCGACAGCGTCGATCTCGGCCCACTGCTCAATGAAACCAAGCGACAGCTCCGGGTGGAAACCGACTACCTCGCCGAAGCCGACCAACTGCGCCGATACTCAGCTCTGGTCGCGGACACCCCTCGCCTCGTCGTCCCTCGGGTCGTCGACGAGCTGAGCACCGAGCACGTCTTGGCGATGGATCTCCTGCGCGGCGAACCACTGCCAAGCTATTTCGACACCGCGCGGCCACAGCGGACACGCGACCAGCTCGGCCGCGAATTCTACTCGCTGTTCTTTCGCGAGCTCCTCGAGTTTCGCTACATGCAGACCGATCCCAACCCGGCCAACTTCATGGTGCTCCCGGGAAAACGGCTTGGCCTTCTCGATTTTGGTGCGGCCCGCGCAGTGTCGCCGACTCTATCCGACGCTTACCGCGACGTCCTCGAAGGCGGCATGGCGGCCGATCACGTTCGCATGCGCGCGGGAATGGAGTCGGCCGGCTTTTTCCCAGCCGGCGAGCGCGAGGACACCATTCAGGCCGTAGTCGATATTTTCATGCTCGGGTGCGAACCGTTTCGCAAATCGGGAGCGTACTCGTTCGGCGACTCCGACCTGCCGGCTCGCATCCGCGAGCTCGGCTTCGAGCTCACCGTCGGCAAAGGCTACTACCACTCGCCACCGCCCGAAGTGCTCTTCCTCCAACGCAAACTGGGAGGCGTCTTTCTCCTCTGCGCCCGCCTCGGCGCCAAGTTCAATGTACGAGCGATCTTGACGAAAGTGCTCGACGGAACGCCGGCGAGGGCCGCCGCCTAGGGAGGCGCGCCTCCCTACCGGTTGCTAGCGAACCCTACTCCTGCGCGAGGCCGGCGAGCTCTAGCTCGGCCGGCACAGACAATCGAGCGTTGATCGCGGGAGACAATAGCTTCAGTACGGCGACCGGCAGCTTGCTGGTGAAGCGGTAGTTCTCGGCCTCGGCACCGGGAACGTAGGCGGTAACCACTCCGAAAAATCGGTCGCCGATAAAGAAGGTGAAGGAAGCGGTCCGATTGACGGCGCGGGACGACTTCACCTCCCCCCAGCGATTGAAGCGAATGCGTCGATTGTCGCCGGTGCCGGTCTTGCCGCCGACGGCGCGAACTCCGTCCGTCGTCCTGAACGCGTCGACGAGTAACGAGGCCGTTCCGCCCTCGACCACCGTCTTCAGTGCCCTGCGAACGACCTGTGCCACCTCGCGATCGATGACGCGCTGCCCGCCCGACGCACTCGGCCGCAGAGTCGTCTCGTACGGCGTATCGCGACCGAAACGTAGCTCTACGATGTTGTTCAGCGGCATTCGCACCCCGTCGTTGAGAATGATCCCCATCAGGTCAGCCAGCGCGACCGGGCGATCGCCCGAGCTGCCGAGCGCGGTCGCGTAGCTGGGGATCAGGCGAGCGAACGGGAAGCCGAGTCGCTGCCAGTACGGAGTCATGCGGACGAAGGCATCGCGCTCCATTCGAATTTTCAAGCGCCGATTCTGCGGCCGCACGTTGCGCTCCTTGAACAACCACCGGTAGGCGTCCGTCCGCGCCTGGTCGCTGCGCGCGAGAAGATCTTCCCAAGATGTCTCCGGTCGTCGGAGCAACTCGCCCGCCACCCACAACACCAGGCTGTGTTGAGACGCGAGATAGCCGTAATCGGCAAGGTCCAGATCCGGATTGCCGTAGGCGCGCTTCATCCGGTCCACGTCGCTGGGCCGGGCACCCCCCGCCCAGCGGTTGAGCCACACCGCCAAAGCGATGTCGTTGGAGTCGGGGAACCACGCGTAGTGAAGAATGGAAAGCTTGCGCAAGCGCTTCTCCGGACGGCGGTCGCGGCGGATGACCGACTCGACGATGTCCTTTGCTTGCTTGCCGTGAAAACGGCGGTAGGCGCGTTTGAGTACCGAGCGCGACTCGTTGTCCGCGATCTCTTGCAACATCGCCACTCGCACCGGATTCATGGGATCCTCGAGCACCAGCTCGCTATCGTACTCCAGTCTTGCCTCGTGGTAGCGAACGATATCCCTCATCAGCCGGACGAAAGGAAGGTTGATCGAGTGCTGCAGGGCAATACGCAAGGTCGGCGGCGCGCCTCGTGGGTAGCGATCGAAGTTTCGGAAGTAGCGAACGCCTCCCCCGGTCAGGAAAGCTTCCCCTGCCCCGGCCGAGTAGCGACGATCGAGCGACTTCTCCAGTAGGGTGACGAGATCCATCGACGGGTCGCGCGACAGCATGTCCGACGCCCACGCGGTCAACGGATCACGAGCGGCTCGGTGGCGTATGCGAAGCGTCGTAACGTCGAGCGGCGAAAGGTCGCGATGTAGAGTTGCGATCAGCTCCAGATAGTGGACGAGCGTGCGCAATTTGGCGGTGCTTCCCAACTCCACCTTTGCGCCGCGATTGAGATCGAAGGGCTGGTCGAGCGTATCGACCTGTGCGCGCAAGAAGTTACCGGCCGGCGTGCGCTCGTAGACCAACAGTCCGTACAACAACTTCGACGGATCCGAACGACCCAGCATATACTTGCCGTTGAGGCCGTTGGCGACCACGAACTTTCGGTCGGCCAGACGGCGGAACAATTCGACGCTACCCTCCTG
>JANQHZ010000564.1 GCA_028282445.1 Candidatus Binatia bacterium
GTGTGACCATCGACGCGGACGATGACGTCACCGTTCGCTTCACGGATGGCTCGATTGAGACCGGGAGGAACGATGCGCGCGGGGTTCGCCAGCAAGCGAACCCGAGGCCCGGAGCTACGCTGCTCGTAATCCCGAACCACTGCCGCGGAACCGTCGGTCGAGTCACCGTCCACAACCAGTACTTCCATCCGGTCCGCCGCGTAGTCCTGCGCCAGGACGGAATCCAAACAGGCGCCGATCGACGACGCCTCGTTGCGCATGGGAACGACGACTGATACGAACGGCCGCTCTGGCAGTGACGCCCTCAAGCGCTCCTCCTGCCATGCACCTCGTCGTACACCGACTCCATCGTTTCGACCATCGTTTCGACCGAGAAGTCTCGGGCACTCGCCAGAGCCGCCGTCGAAGCGCTGCGGTACGCCTCCGGGTCGGACAACAGCCGCCGCGTCGCGACCGCGATCGCATCGCCGTCGCCGGCATCCACCAGCGCACCCTCGTTTCCACTCAAAAACAGCTCCGAGGTCCCTCCCACATCGGTCGCGACGACCGGTACTCCGCAAGCCATCGCTTCCATGACGACGTTGGGTAGGCCCTCCCAATCCGAGGTGAGCCACAGGAGGTCCGCTTCGACCAGAACCTTCTCGACGTCGCTTCGTTCGCCTTCGAAAGAGATCCGCTCCGCCAACCCCTCGCGGGCTAGATCGCTTTCCAAGCGGGACAGCATGTCGCCGGCGCCGATCCAACGGAAGCGAGCCTCGGGAAAGTCGGACAGCAGCGACTTGGCGGCACGTACGAACAGCTCCGGGTTCTTCTGCCGTACGACGCGGCCAACTCCCACCACCGTCGGGCTCGCCGATGGAGACTCGCGCACCGCCCCGCGAAAACGGTTCAGGTCGATGCCGTTGTGCACGACCCGCACGCGATCTTGCGGCGCGCGATAGACCCGGGCGATGTATTCCTTGACCAATTCGGAGTTCGCAACGACCGCGTCGCTCGCTGAAAACGCGCGGCGATTGAGCAGGTCGAGCGTTACCCCCTGACGCTTGCAATTTCGAGCCGAGGTCACCAACGGGCGCCGCCCCCCGTTCGCAACCCACGCGTAGGCGTTGCCGATGAACAGCCAGGAGTGCACCAAATTGAGCCGATCCGCTGCCATCGCATCGCGCAGACGCCGAATACGGGAGAAACGTCCGCCGCCGATCATCCGCACGGGAACGCCCGATTCCTCGAGGATGCGACCGTACGGATCGAAACGTTCGCTGAGGCAGTATACGAAGGGCGTCGAACGGCGGGTCGCGGAACAAGTAAGCAGCCGCAGCTGTCCCTCCGCACCGCCCGCCGTCAACTGGCCTATGACGTGACCGACCCGCACCCGTACACCGGCCTGGACAAAGACTTCGAAGCTGTCCCCAAGGGCGTCACGAGACTTCTTGGTAACGCTTGCCCAGGCTCTGAAACTGACGCTGCGTCCACATGCCAGCTTGGTGCATGGCATAGCGACCGACCAGCCAGAGGATCCCCAGACCGTACCGGCTGCTCGCAATGAAGCTGATCGACGAAGCTTCCGCGAAGTAACGGGTCGGCACCGGGATCTCTTCGATACGGAACCCCGCGGCCACGAACTGTGCGATGATCTCCTGATCGAAGATGAACTGATCGGCGTTGAGCTCGAAGTTCACGGTTTCGAGCACCTCGCGACTATAGGCGCGGTAGCCCGTGTGGTACTCGGCGAGATCCAATCCGAAGATCCAGTTCTCGACTCCGGTCAGAAAGCGGTTCGACAAGTACTTCCACCACGGCATCCCGCCCGACAGCGGTTGCCCTGCCTTCAGCCGCGAGCCGAGGACGACGTCTGCCTCGCCCTCTTGAATCGGCTTGATGATCTCGGGCACCAGGGTTGGATCGTACTGGTAGTCCGGGTGCACCATGACCACGATCTCGGCTCCGGCGCGCAGGGCTTCGCGGTAACACGTCTTCTGATTCGCCCCGTAGCCGTAGTTGCGGTCGTGCAGAAACAGCTTGAGATTTAGCTGCCGGGCAATCGCGACGGTATCGTCCGTACTCGCATCGTCGACCAGGATGACCATGTCGACCGTATCCTGCGGCAGCTCCTTATAGGTCATGTGGAGCGTTTGGCCGGCATTGTAGGCCGGCATCACCACGACCACCCGTGGTTTGGATGAGGATTCCGCTCGAGTCGTTGCTTGATCTTCCGTCATCGTCGTCTCTAATTCTTCCGCGCTACGCATGCCATCATGTCCCCCAGATTGACCGAAACACGCCGCTCGGCGAGGCCGACCGCCTCGGCGCCCCCGGCGATGAGTCGGTGTGCGAACTCGCTGTACTGCGTCAACTTGAAGAGCCAATGCGAGAGCGGGAACTCTCGCCCCAGTGCCTTGAGTACTTCGACCTCGAAGCCCTCGTTCTCGAGGAATCGCCGTAACGTAGACCTCGAAAAGTAGAAGTAGTGATCGTCCAAGAGGCCCCACCAGCGGGTTCCGAGCAGCTTCGCTAGCAGGCTACCCGCGTCGGGTGTCAGTAGGACCAAGCGTCCGCCCGGTTTCAGCACCCGGCGGATCTCCCGCACGGTCGAAGCTGGGTCGGTCAGATGCTCGATCACATCGGCGAGGACGACCACGTCGAAGGAGTCCGCCTCGAGAGCCGCTTGTTCCAACGTTCCACAGCGGACGTCGAGGTCGAACTGGTCGCGGGCGATCCCGGAGGCCCACTCCGACATCTCGACGCCCACCGTCTCGAAACCGCGATCTCTCGCCGCCCGCAATAGAAATCCCACGGCGCATCCAATTTCGAGTAGCCGCCCCCCGCTAGGGGCAAGATCCAGCAGGCGATGGCTATTGATGATGCGTTCGTCCGCTTGTTCCAAATAGTACGGGTCGGCCGCATCGGAGTACGAGGCGTCCGGCTGATAGGAAAGTGGCAGGAACTCCATGCCGCAGTCGGTGCAGCGCTCGATACCGCCGACGAGCTGACGCTCGCTGTGAGTAATCCGATACGGCTCGTCGTGCTTCTCTCCTACGATCGGTTCGGGACTACTCGGAAATCGGCGAACGAAGTCGGTTCCGCCGCAAACCACACAGGGGTCGCGTGTATCCGAAGCCGTGCTGCTCATCGTTTGCGCGTTAGTCGCGGGCATAGATCGTGATCTCCGGGGCCAGACTCGTGATTCGTAGGCGTAGTAAGGAAGGCTGCTGTCGAAAGACCGCCACTGCGCGATACCCCAGGACCTCGCTCTCGATCCCTTCGTGGAGCTCGCGGGCCTGCGGTACCGGCTTGAGCAACTGTCGAGACCCTCGCCAATCGGGGTTCCACACGTGCGCCACACTCTTCGCCGACGCAGAGCTCAGCACGACTCCGTTCGGATCTCGTTCCTTCAGCGCGGCGACGCTGCGGTCGCTCATCTCGACGAAACGACCGCTCAGCTTGCCGCGAAAGCGCGGCACGTAGGTTTCCTTCTGGTAGTACTCGAAAACTTCTCCCTCGGCGCGACTTTCTTCGAGCCATTGTTCG
>JANQHZ010000567.1 GCA_028282445.1 Candidatus Binatia bacterium
CTGCGCAGCTCGATCAACCCGGACATCGCATACGGCGAGGAACAGTCCATTCGAATCTTGCCGTCGTGGTCGACGCGCATGAAGCGAAAAGTCGGATCCACTTCCGGATTGACCACCGTCAGGTCGATACCGTATCGCTCGGCGATCGGCTCCCAATAGCCGTCGCCCGCACCCCCCATCGGGTCGACTCCGAGGCGCAGTCCACCGGATGCGATCGCGTCCATGTCGACGACGTCGCCGAGATCGGCCACGTAAGGCGTCACGAAATCGTGGTGGTGCGTGTCGTCGGCGCGAAGCGCCTGCGACCAAGGCATCCTGCGGACACCTTCCATTCCCGAGGCGAGGATCTCGTTGGCTCGCTTCTGGATCGCGCCGGTTTCGGAGCTATCGGCCGGCCCGCGGTGCGGCGGGTTGTACTTGAACCCGCCGTTGTCGGGAGGATTGTGCGACGGCGTGATCACGATGCCGTCGGCGAGTCGCTCCGCGCGACCGCGGTTGTGCTGTAGAATCGCGTGCGAGATCACCGGCGTCGGGGTGTATCCGTTGTCGGCCTGGAGTACGACCTCGACGCCGTGCGCCGCAAGCACCTCCAGCGCCGTTGCCTGCGCAGGCTCCGAGAGGGCGTGCGTATCTTTGCCGAGAAACAGCGGCCCACAGGAACCCCTGGTCGACCGGTACTCGCAAACAGCCTGCGTGATGGCCAGGATGTGATCTTCGTTGAAGCTGCTCTCGAGCGAGCAACCGCGGTGGCCGGAGGTTCCGAAAGAGACCTCTTGCCCGGCCTCTTGCGCCGACGGGCGCCGTACGAAGTAGGCCGTCACCAGCGCTGGAACATCGGTCAGGATCGACTTAGGAGCAGGTTTTCCGGCAAGCGAATGCGCTGACATCTTCGTCCTTCCCTTCTCAGGCGGCACGCCGTCCTCTGAACAAAGAGATCAACTGCGCCGACGGCACTGTCAACCCGCCCGCAAGGCATTGATGGCCGATCTCCCGCTGTTGCTACAGCCGGCGTCGGCGGCTACCCCCGAAGAACAAAACGGTCCTCAACCAGAATCATCCTTGTCCTCTCCGTGTCTCTGTGCCTCCGTGGTGAAAACGAGTTTTCGCAGTTAACACTCTCACCGACGGACTCGAGGAGTTTCATGGCCCTTCCCGCTTGCGGCATCTACAAGACGACCGAAACCATCGCTGCCGTCTCGGCTGGACACCTGGTGTACTTCCACAATCACGGCAACCCCGGACCCGGGATCTACCTGCCGGAATCGTGGAAGATGAACCGCGCCGTCTTCCACCAGAACGGCTACCCGCTACCGGACGATGCAGCCGCGCAGACACTGACGCCGCTCGCGCCCGAGGGAATGTACCGCACGGCCGACGAGCTCACCTGCTGCGACAAACGCTGCATGACCTTCCCCAAGGAGATGCTCGTACAGCTCGGGTACAACCGCCACGCCGAGCCGATCCTGTTCCGCCCGGTCTGGTCGGACTCGGGCCTGCTGTTGCCGGAACGCGGCCAGCGAGTTCAGGACGACCGCATTGCACGCCTGGTGCGCCTCCGGGTTTCCGAAGATGAGGTTCAGATTCCAACCGAGGTCCTCCATTGAACCTCAATTCCCACCTCCGAGAACCGACCTGACCGTGCACGTCGGGGCCGAAGCGACTGATTCCTCAACCGGTATGGCCGAGCTTGGACTTACGCTCGACGAGCTCGCCCGGAAGCGCGGCACCTCTCCGCGAGCGGCGCGCCGCGAGTACGTCGAGCTGATGCGCTACGACGTCGGGGTGGGACTACCCGAGCCGACACGCGTTCAGCGGGACGGCGAGCTGGTGAAGTTCTGCCTCGAAGTCGATGGACGCGACGGCCGGCGGCTCGAAACCGAGTCCGTCATCATCCCCATGAGCGGACATCGCGGCAACAAGTGGCGTACGCTCTGTGTGTCTTCCCAAGTCGGTTGCCGCATGGGTTGTACCTTTTGCGAGACGGCAAAACTGGGCTTGGTGCGCAACCTGACTGCCGCTGAAATCGTCGCCCAGTTTGCGGTTGCAAGATCCCTGATCCCGGCGAGAGACAAGGACTCCTGCGCCGACTATCGTTACTTCAACAGCGGCATCAAGAACATCGTCTTCATGGGAATGGGAGAGCCGCTCGACAACTTCGACGAGGTCGCCCAGGCGATCCGCGTTCTATCCGAGCCGAACGGGATCGCATTCCCGCACAAGCAGATCACGGTATCGACCGTCGGTCGTATCGACGGGTTGCACCGACTTGGACAGCTCGGGTGGCACAATCTGCGAATCGCGGTGTCCCTGAACGCAGCGCGCGACGCCATCCGCGACCGCATCATGCCACTCAACAAGTCGATGCCGCTCTCCCAGCTCAAGCGCGCCCTCCTCGACTACCCGATCGCGCCGCGCGGCTTGTTTCTCATCGAGTATGTGCTGCTGGCCGGCATCAACGATTCGCCGGAAGAGGCCGAGCGGGTGGCGGACTTTTGCCGAGACCTCCGCTGCGTCGTGAACGTAATCCCCTACAACCCTCAACGCGGCACCCCATACGAGACACCCGACGACGAACGGGTCTTTCGATTCGTATCCGCCTTGCGCAGCCACGGGCTCTTCGCCAAACGACGTCTGACTCAAGGCACCGAGCTCATGGGAGCCTGCGGTCAACTCGGCAATCCGGAGTTGCGCCGAGTTGGTGGACCGGTTGGTAGTTAGGAATTAGCTGAAAGCCCCCCAACCTCTCCGAAGTTAGGCTGCGAGCCCGTCGCTACAGAGGACTCCCCAGACATCGTCTGTCAGGCGGCGGTTGAGGCGGAAACTCAGCGTCGCTTCCAGTATGAGGTAGCCTGCCGCACGGGCGTCCAGATCCAGCGCATCGAGACCAGCCCTGAAGGAGTCTTTGGTCTGCTCGATATTCTCGATGCCAGGAAACGAAAAAAAGGACGCCTCGGTCTCGGGATCCAATCCAAGATTCCGCCCGACGATCCGTCGCAAGATCTGACCGCCCGAGAGATCTCCCATGTAGCGCACGTAGGCGTGCGCTACCAAGAGTGACGAGTCGGTCGCGGCCAGGTCGCGGATCCGCATCACATAATCCGACCGCTCCGCCATCTTTTCGACCTGACTCGGGACCTGCTCGCCCAGCGCATCGAGATCGGACTCGATGCTGGACGACCGTGCCAATTCAGAAAATGCAACTCCGGGGAGGACCGACGTGATCTCGATGCCTGCAAGACAACCCTCGAGGGTACGGTAGACCGGGAGCAGGCCCGTCAAGAGCGCGGCATACCCTGATCGGTCGAGCTCACCCGTCATGAGGGCCCTCACCAACGGCGCGTTCTCCGTCTCGCGATGAACTACCGCCGTGGCGTTGCGAAGCCGCGTCGCCAGGGATTCGTCGTCAGTCATATTGGCCATTTGGTTCTCCTTATCAGCAGCCGATCGATTCAGATCAGGGTGTATTGATATTGATTTTCAATATCGCTATAGACTTCAGGCCATGAAGGCAAGAGCGGATAGCACGTTGGCCGGGGCGTCGAGATGAGCGACGGGAAAGGAACCCGACCGGAGCGCCCCGGAGCGATACGGCACGAGCATCGGTGTGAGTGCGGCTGCCTTCTCGCCCGCTGGGTCGATGGCCGCATCGAGCTCAAGTGCCGACGCTGCAAACGACGTGTCTATCTCGCCGCTCCGAGTCCCGCCACGGAAGGAACGCGCGCCCCGACGTAGCGGAAGCACAATCAAAATCTACAGCGGCCAGCGGTCCTTTCGCCCCGAGCCCGAACATCGAGTCGCCGCTTAGCGCGGCGCCATGCCCGGGTTTCGCGCATGCCCAGGGCTAGAAAGGACCCCTCATGTATCGACGATCGCTGACATCCTGCCTAGGCGTACTGCTTTTCCTGGCCCCGCCCGCAATGGCAGACATCTTCAACATCGACGAGTCCGATTGCGGCACGATCTACGACGGTATTCTGGACGGATTTCCGTTCCCTCCACCGGGAGCACCACAGGACGGAACACCTGATTTCACCGGGAACGCGCTCGCCGTCGCGCTTCAGTCGGGAGTCACCGAGGAGCGCGGTGTGGCCGAGTACCCGCTCGACGAGCTCGCCGGGTTCGGGTCTGGCGACCTCGTGAGTGCAACGCTGACGTTCAACATCGACGACGTGATCGCCACCTTTGGCCCGGGTACGTCGTTCGACGGAACCGCAGCTGAGACCCTCGTCCTGTTTTCGTATTCCGGCAACGGGACCGTCGAGTTGGCCGACTTCAACAACGTCGCCGGATCTCCGCTCGATGTCATCGACACGACATCCCTGGGCCTCATCGACGACACGAGCTTGGCATCGTCCGGGCCGCTTCAGTTCGAAGTGGACATCACGACCCCGCTCGGCAATCTCCTCGACGCTTCCGCGACACACATCGGTATCGTTTTCACTACCAACGACAACCTCTCCGCAACGTCTCTCGACAATCTCGGCGACGGCGGCGCGGGCCCGCCCGGCGTCAATGGGGCGATCATGCCTTTTCTCACCGTCGAAACCGTAGCTGCCGGTGTGCCGCTGTTCGGCAAGGACGAGCTCGGCTGTCAAAAGGCGATCGGGAAAGCGGGGGGCAAGTACAGCCGCACCCTGCAGAAGCTCCTCACCAAGTGCCTAGACAGCGTCTTGGCCGATACCGCCAAAGGCAAACCCCTGACGAAAGCGACCGCCAAGTGTCTGGCTTCGCTCGACGCTGGGAATCCCGACTCCAAGCTCGGCAAAACCGCCGCTAAGACGGACGCCATGCTCGGCAAGAAGTGCGAGGGCGTATCGCCCGCCGACATCAACGCCCCCTGCGCAGCGAGCGCAACGACGATAGGCGAGACATCGGCCTGTATCCAAGCACAGCACTCCGAGGCTGTGCAGGCGGCCGTCCGGAACGAGTATGCCGATGCGTGCGCCCTCATCAGTGCGGTCGGCCTCAGCACGGAATTCGCCGAGCTTTGCACGGCGCCATAGTCCCAATGCGCCTCGCATGAGGCGCGCGACCCGGCCGGCGGAGCGGTATCACCGATGCTGCTCCCCCTCTTTCAAGCGGCATCACCGAAGCCCCGCCGGCCGGCCGCTTTATCCCTCGGGAGGTAAACGATGAATCGGCTCCAACTCGTATCGAGCGCGGCGGTCCTACTCTTCTCGCAAGCCGTGTATGCACAGACGATCGTCCTCGACGAAAGCAACGGGGCCGTGTTCGACGGAATCCTCGACGGCTTCCCGGGACTGGCGGATCAAAACGGTACGCCTGACTTCGGGGGGAACCAACTCGCCGTCGGCCTGCGGGTCGGCTCGACCGAGGAACGCGGGGTCGGCGAGTATCCGCTCGCAGCCCTCGGAGATACCGATGCAGACTCGATCTCTTCCGCCGTGCTGAACTTCAATATCGACGACGTACTGACCACTTTCGGGCCTGGCACCGAATTCACCGGGAAGGCCTCCATGGAGATTCTGGTACACCCGTTCGCAGGCAACGGAGTCGTCGACGTCGCCGACTTTTTGGAAGTCCAGCGCTCGACTTATCTGGTCGATACAACCGTATTCGGAGTCATCGACGATGCCTCCCTCCAGGTCTCTGGCCCCCTCTTCTTCGAAGTCGACATCACCGAAGACCTGCGTGACATCGTGCGCGAAGGATCCACTTCGGTCGGCATCGTGTGGCGGACAATGGACACACCGACCGGAACCTCACTCGACAACCTCGGCAACGGCAGCGCCGGCCCCCCCGGAGTAGGCGGTTCGGTCATGCCATACATCGAGGTCTCCCTATCCGCACCGGCGACAGCGACCGCCCCCCCGGAACCGACGGCGACCCCGACGGCGCCCGCGACTGCGACCCAGGTCGCCACAGCCTCACCGACACCAACGTTCACCGTGACCCCGACTCGCCCCGAGGGATCGTGCATCGGAGACTGCAACCAGGATCGCCAAGTCGGCGTCAACGAGCTCGTGACCGCCGTCAACATCGCGATCGGCCGAACACCGCTCGACGCTTGCGACGCCGCCGATTTCGACGAAGGGGGGACCGTCACCGTGAACGAGCTCGTCCAAGCCGTCCGGGCCGCCCTCGAAGGGTGCTCATGACGGTCCTGTCGGCCGGTACGGCCTGCGGGCAAGCGGGGACTAACGTCTAAAGGGCCGCGCTCCAGCCACCGCCGGGCGACACCTAAGCACACCTAAGCACACGCTCCGTGAACCACCCGATGACCGCAGGGGCAAACCTGTACCGATGCTCCATCCTCCTCGCCGCTCTCGTTTCCGGCAACGTTGCAACGGCTTCCGACCGGCTTCCGATCGAAAACATCGTCGTCACCGCTACGAAATCTCCCACCTCTTTGGACTCCGCGACCATTCCGACTCAAGTCATCGACCGTCGAGACATCCTGCAATCATCCGTTACCGGCGTGGAGGAAATTCTAAACCAGATCCCTGGAATCTTCGTGCGCAACAACGAGCAGTTCCGTCTAGGCGCTAGTACAGTGCGCATGCAGGGCGCCGACGCAAACAAGGTCGCCATCCTGCTCAACGGACGCCGCTTCCGCGGCGGCGTCGACGGCGTCGTCGACCTGCGTGATATCGCCGTCGCAAATATCGAGCGAATCGAGATCATCCGGGGACCAGCTTCCAGTCTCTACGGCAGCGACGCGATGGGCGGCGTGATCAACATCATCACGCGTAGCGGTTACGACGAACCCACCGTCGAGATGATTGGAGGCGGCGGCAACTTCGGCGCCCTCCTATTCTCCGCCAGCCATGGCTACCAAGTCGGCGGCCTCTCGTACTTCATCTCCGGTCAGCACCAGGAGTCCGAGATCGCGCGCGAGCTCGGTGCGATCAGCGATCAGTTCTCGGGCGGCGCCGGCGACGCGAAGCAGTCTCGCAGCAACGCCTTTGTTCAGCTGGAACAACAGGTCGGCAACTCCCACGAGTTGTCCTTGGTGGGTGACGTCACGCCCGTCCGCGAGGGACCGCAAAGCGAGCGGCTCGACTGGACTCTCTCTTCCGACTGGAAATGGGAAGTCTCCGATGCAACCAACTTTCGGTTGGGGGCATCTCGCTATGCCTTTCAGCGGGAGAACGACCTGGAGGGGTTTCAGGAGGATGTCGACTACACCGACTGGACCTTCGACACGCTGGGGTCGCATTCCGTACTGGACCCCTTCGACTTCGCACACACGCTAAGTGTTGGGTACGTCCACCGTAGGTCGGCGATCGAAAGCAAAGGAGTCGAACGTCTATTCGGCGACGGGAGCACATTTACGCCGCCAAGCACCGACGAATCCGTGTACTTCAATTCTCCTTTCGTCCAAGACGAAATCGAGCTCAGCTCCTCATTCTCCGCTGTAATCGGAACCAGCGTCGACATCCACAGCCTGTTCTCCACCGAGGTAAACCCGCGCGTTGCGACGGCATGGCGCCCTTTGCCAGGACTTCGCTTGGCGGTGCTGTTCGGGCGCGGCTATCGTGCACCGGACCTCTTGCAGCTCTTCGACTCCGACTTCAACAACGTCGTCGGTGTCGATCCGAACGGGACGCCGCAAGGATACGCGATCATCGGCAACCCGGATCTCGACCCGGAGGTCGATTACGCGTGGAATATACAGCTCGACTATGAACCCAGCAACGCATTCTCGTTGTCGCTGACGCTGTTCCGCCACGACTTCCGCGACCTGATCGCCACCGCTCTCTGCGACGAAGAATGCCTTGGCGAGGTCGACGGAGATCTGCCGCGCCTGGTCTTTACCAACGAGAACGTCGACGAGGCAATCACCCAAGGGGTCGAGCTTGGGCTCGCCCTCCGTCCGTTGGAGCTCGTCCCCGAGGCAGCATCGGCGCACGACATCACGATCAATCTCGGTTACGCATTTCTCGATTCGGAAAACAGAAGCGGGCGGGATGACGATGGCAATCAGCTGCCGTTTCGCCCGCCGCATCGGTTTTTGCCCACGCTCACTTACTCCTACTCCCCGCTTCGTTCGGTACTGCGAATCTCGGGCGAGTGGGAGGATCGCGCATACTCGGATATCACAAATACAAGCGTCGTCGGGAGTCACTGGATCTGGAACTTCAAGCTCAGCGTATCTCTCGCGGCAGCGCTAGAACGCCTGAACCTGGTCGAAACCGATCGATACGGCGATGTGGAGATGTTCGTTCAGGGAGACAACGTCTTCGACGAAACGTTTGGGGTGCCCGGCCCGATGGGCCGAGCCGTCGGAAGGCGGAGCTTTCTCGCAGGCGTTCGCTACGAACTATAAGGAGTCGAACAACATGCCCATCTTCAGACGCGTAACGATCTGGGTCCTCCTCCTCTTGGGCCTGCCCGCGCCCGTGTGGATACAGCTACCGGCCGCAGCAACGACGCCGACCGAACGCCTGGTGACGATCGGCGGCAGCGTTACCGAAATCGTATTCGAAGTCGGCGGCGGCGATGCTGTCGTCGGCGTCGACACCTCGAGCGTATTCCCGCAGGCGACCACCGCCCTTCCTAAAGTCGGCTACGCGCGAGCCCTGTCCGCCGAAGGAATCCTGTCTCTCGCTCCGACCAAGGTCATCGCCTCCGGTGACGCTGGCCCGCCGCCTGTCCTGCAACAGCTACGCGACGCCGGGGTCGATCTCACCATTATCCCGGACGAGCCAACGGTGGCCGGCGCGAGGTCCAAGATCGAAGCGGTGGCCCGGGCCCTGGGGCGCCAAGATGAAGGACGTCGGCTGATTCAGATCCTCGACACCGACCTCGCCGAGGCTGAGCTCATCGCCGACGCCTCGAGTCGGCGGCGGGTTCTGTTCATCTACGCCCGCGGAGCTGGCACCTTGTCGGTTGCCGGAGGCAATACCTCCGCGGATGCGATGATTCGACTGGCCGGCGCGCAGAACGCGATCAGCGAGTTCGACGGATTCAAGCCCCTCACCGCCGAGGGCGCGGTGTCCGCCAAGCCGGAAGTGCTGCTCATGCTGACCCGCGGCGTTTCCAGCCTTGGCGGCGAGGCCGAAGTCGCTTCGCTACCCGGGATTGCCCTCACCCCGGCCGGAAAGACGAATCGTCTGGTCGTCATGGACGACCTGTACCTGCTCGGGTTCGGGCCGCGCACCGGAAAGGCGGCAAAAGACCTGGCGCAACGCTTGCGCGATCTGGGACCCATTGAGCCCTAGAGTGAGGTCCAAGCCGGAACCTTCGACCAGCGTGCGGCACACCCGCGACGCGCGCAGCTCCACACTCCAGCGGCGCCTCCTACCCGCGGTGCTCTTGCTCGCGGTGGCGTCAATCGCGTCCGTGTCGATCGGAGCTGTCACGATCCCTCCGATGAGCGTCCTTTCGATTCTGGCGGGCCCCCTCACGGGCTGGCAGATCGACCCGGCTGCCGATCCGATCCAGTCAGCCGTGCTCAACGCGATTCGCCTGCCACGAACGATCCTCTCCGCCCTAGTAGGCGCCGCGCTCGCTTCAGCTGGAGCGGCCCTCCAGGGGATGTTTCGCAACCCTCTTGCGGATCCAGCGTTGATCGGAGTTTCTGCGGGCGCTGCAACGCTCACCGCCTTCGCGATCGTCGCCGGCCCGTGGATGGGGTTGTCCACCACGTCCGCTGTTGCAACCTGGTCGCTACCCATCGCGGGGTTCCTGGGCGGCGCCGTCACCACGCTGATCGTCATGCAACTGGCGCAACGCGGAGGAGGAACCGATGTGGCGACGATGCTGCTCGCAGGCATCGCGGTTAACGCGATGGCCGGCGCGATGACGGGTCTAATGGTATTCGCAGCCGACGACGCGCAGCTTCGGGACATCACTTTTTGGAGCCTCGGAAGTCTTGGCGGCGCCACCTGGGCAAAAGTGGCGGCAGTCTCGCCGCTGATCATCCCGTGCATCGTGATCCTTCCCCTCAATGCCGGTGCGCTCAACGCATTCCTGCTGGGCGAGAGCGAAGCTTCGATCCTGGGAGTCGATGTCGAGAAGCTGAAGCGTCGAATCGTGGTTCTCTCGGCGATGGCGGTCGGAGCCGCGGTTTCGGTTTCGGGCGTCATCGGGTTTGTCGGCCTGGTCGTCCCGCATCTGGTGCGACTGGCGAACGGACCCGACCACCGGACGTTACTGCCGTGTGCCGCAATCTACGGTGCGACGACCCTACTCGTCGCCGACACCGCTAGCCGAACCATCGTAGCCCCGGCCGAGCTTCCGATCGGCATCGTGACCGCCGCCGCCGGCGCGCCGTTCTTTCTACTGCTGTTGGGCAGAGGGCGACGCGGAGGGGAGATCTAGTGATGATGGATGCCGATCGCGTGTCGGTCAGCATCGCCGGCAAGTCGTTATTGTCACAGGTGTCGCTTCAGCTGCGCGCCGGCGAATTGCTGGCGATCGCTGGGCCCAATGGTGCCGGGAAATCAACCTTGGTCCATGTCATGGCCGGTATCCAAGGGCCTTCCTCCGGCGCGGTGACTCTAGAAGGAGTCGACCTCAGAGATTGGCGATCTATCGATCTCGCGCGCAAGCGGACTGTCCTACTGCAGAGTAGCGAGCTACGCTTCGGCTTCTCGGCCCTGGAAGTCGTCTTGCTCGGCCGAACACCTCATCGGGGTGGCGGGCGCTCGCACGATGACTACGAGATCGCCGCCGCTGCGCTCGAGATAGTTGATGCAACCCATTTCGCGGATCGCGACTTCCGAAGTCTCTCCGGCGGTGAGAAGCAACGCGTTCAGCTCGCGCGTTGCCTGGCACAAATATGGGACGTGGATCTACATCGTCCCCGCTACCTGCTGTTGGACGAGCCCACGTCGGCACTCGATCTCAAGCACCAGGAGCACATCCTGACCGCGGCAAGCTCGTATGCGTCGAGGGGCGCGGCAGTTCTCGCAATTCTCCACGATCTCAACCTGGCCGCCCGATTCGCAGATCGAATTGCCGTCATGTGCAATGGGTGCATCGAAGAGATCGGCCCCCCTGACGCCGTCCTACGGCCCGATCTCATCCGCAGTGTCTTTGGCGTCGACGTCAAGGTGATCGATCACCCTCACCAACGCGCCAAGCGACACCTGATCAGCCTTGGAACCACGGTGTGAGCGGGCACCCATACCACCGCCCTGATTGCCAAGGGCGATCGACCGACAGCTCCGTCAGGGTCCCGGTGCGTAGGTTTGTGCGGTCGGAACGACTATAGCGTTTTCGACCACAGGCGAGCCCGGACACGCCCTGGCAAACATCCGCTCGAGCGCCGCCGCCCGAAAACGCCAGTGCTCCTCCATCCGCCGGTACTCGGCTACCGTATCGCCTCGACCGACCACCTCGCGGTGCCCGGCCAGCAGATCGTAGTGCATCGCGATCAGCCGACACATCGCCGGCGTCACCTCGTCGGCGCTCTTGCTCTCGAGCCAAGTCACGACGTCAACGAGGACACGCTCCGGCTTCCGGTCGGCCAGCGCCCGCAACTCCCTCTCGATCTGCTTCTCTTTCGCTTCGCCTGTCCTGAAATCGCTCATATCGGAATTCCTACTCCAATTGATTTTGATAATCAAGATCAATATTGCTCGGAACTCCCAATTCTCCCTACCCCGCGGCGGACGGCTCCGGTCGACTGGACGAGCCGCCGGCAAGCAACCCGGCTCTGAAGGTTGAAGCAGAGCGCCGGTGCCGAAGGGCTCGCCGAGGCGATCGATCGATCTCGCCTCGGCGGCGCCTGCGGACTCAGAGCTCGGCGACGTGTTTGTCCACGCCGACCGCACGCGTCGCTTGTCGGATGCCCGCACTCAGGATGCGCATCCCGAGGAAGCAGAGAGCGAGGGGCCAAAAAAGAAAATCGCCGATCGCCGATCGCACCATTCCGCCGGTACGCGCTCCCTCCTCCGGGGCCGCCTGCGCCCGGATCACCCTGACGGCGTGGCACACGCTGCCCACCAGAAATCCCATCGTGCAGTAGGTCACCAGGGTCAGTAAGCCCAACATACTCATCTCGTCTCCTTCGCGAATCCATTCGCCGACACAGCGCAGCGGCGAATTCCGCTGACGCCTTCGGCTTCCGTTTGCAGTTGAGACGGACGAGTTGTGGCGCCCGTGTGGCGGCGACAAGGAAAGTGAGCGGCAGGTACAGCGCTCGGCATACCGGGCCAATGGGCCGCGCCGTATCGTGGCCATCACCGGCGATTTCAGAAAAACACGCGCAAGGTCGCGCCGTATTGCCGCGGCGGCGCATTGAGTCCGGCGAAGCCGCTGACGATCGGTACGTCGATGCCGAACACGAGATATCGCTCGTCCAGTACGTTGGTGGTCCAGGCGGTCAGATCCCAATGGCCGTCTTCCGCAAAGATGCCGGCGCGCATGTTGAGCAGGTGCACCGGTCCCTCGGTCAAATTCGAATCGAGGTCCTGCGAGAGGTAGATGAAATCTCGGTAGCTGTATTCGACGCGAAACCGGCCGGCCAAAACGTAGCCGAAGGGATCCTCCCAACCGAGAGCCCGAACGATCTGCGTGTACACATTTGCCGTCCAGCGCGGCGCGTTGTCGAGACGGCGACCGCCGAGGTCCTGAATGCAATTCGCGCGCGCGTTGATGTTTCCGTTGGCCAGCCGAGCCGCAAACGCCTGCTCGGCTGTGCACGGCGAGTTGTCGAAATCGTCGTAGCGGGCCTCGTTCCAACCCAGGCCACCGCCCACGGTCACATCCGGGTGGGGAGCGACGAAGGCGTCGGCCTCGACCCCGTAGCTGGTGAGGCTGCCGGCGTTGGTGACCGTGAAGCCGGTACCGTCGAAGGCCTGCGCCTGGAACTCGTCGTAGAGCATGTAGAAGCCGGTGATGTTGAGCACCAGCGCACGATCGAACCAAGTCGAGCGATAGCCGATCTCGAAATCGGTCGCTTCCTCGTCGTCGAAAGCCTCGCCGTCGCCACCGGTGGTTCGCTGCTGATTGAAGCCTCCTGACTTGAAGCCGCGCGCGACCTTGGCGAACAGCATCGACTGGTCGGTCGGACGAAATTGAAGGACGCCGAGCGGGGAGAGGTTGAATACCGAGAGACTCTGGTCCGGATAGCGCGGCGGCCCGAACGGGCCGGTGTCCAGCTCGAAAGTGGCGATCTGGCTGCCGCGGCGCTTCTTCTCTTCGTAGGTACCTCGCAACCCGACGGTCACGCTCCAGCTCTCATTGAAATGGTACGTCCCGTTGCCGAAAAGAGCGAAGCTGTACGTCTCGTGGATGTTCGTGTCACGGTTGTACGCTACGCCGTCCTCGGCCGTCGCACCGAGCGCCACCCCGGTAAAGGGCGAGGCTGCGATCCATTCCTCGGCGATACCGAGCTCGCCCTTGGTGCTGTCGCGCTGATTGTAGAAATAGGCGCCCAGTAGATACTCGAGGGACTCCGCATCGGGCGAGATCAACTGAAGCTCCGCCGACCACTGATGAAAACTCTCGTCGGTGATCTGAAAGACGGCGTCGTAGCCGCTGAAGTCCCCATCGAGGACGCTAAAAGAATCGAACTCGCGGTAGCCGAAGATCCCCTTGATGGCATGGTCGCCGAGGTCATAGTCGATCTCGCTCGACACTCCGAGCAGCCGCGTCGAGTCGATGGTGTCCTCGTTGGCATCGACCACTCGATCGAAAGGATCGACCGGCGGCAACGGCCGGCCCGTCGACTCGGCGAGCGACCCGACCGGAGTGCCGTCGGGAGACACGAACGGGCCGAAAGTCACATCGAGCGCTGGCGGCCCGTCATAGCTGACGATGTCGGCCACACAACAAGTGCTCTGCGCAGTGGCGTACTCGAAGGTGATACGAACGTTGAGATCGTCGCGCGGCGTCCACAGCGTGTGCAAGCGCAGCCCGTTGCGGTCGTCGTCGTTGCGCCCGCCACCGCTCAGGTTGTCATCAAAGAAATCGCGACGGCCGACATAGCCACTGAGGCGGAAAGCCAGGCTGTCTTCGACGAGCGGGACGTTTACCGTCCCGCGTAGCACGCGTTGTCCGATATTGCCGAGAATCCCCTCTACGAAGAGCTCCCTTTCGCTCAGCGACGGCTTCTTGGTTACGATGTTGAACGCGCCCGCTGCCGTATTCTTGCCGAATAGCGTCCCCTGCGGACCGCGCAGGACTTCGATCCGCTCGATGTCGATCAAATCCGCGGCCGAAGCGAGGCCTGTTCGCCCCTGGTAGATACCGTCGATGAACGCCCCTACGCTCGGGTCGATGCCGGCGTTGTTCTGAACCGATCCGACTCCACGAATTCGCAGCACGGTGTTGCGCGTATCCGTATTGGTGTTGACCGAGACGTTGGGTGCGTACTGCATGATGACGTCGAGGTCGATCAGACCGGCATCGAGTACGAAATCGGACGTGAGCGCAGTCATCGAGATCGGTACGTCTTGAATGTCCTGTTGACGCTTCTGCGCGGTGACCACGATCTCTTCGAGGCGCCCGCGGGTACCAGACTCGGCAGCACCGCACTCCCCCGCCACCAGGAAGTTCAGGACGACGCCGATTGCCGAAAGCGTCGCGAATACGCCGGCACAGCGAATCGGATCGCGACAAGCGGTCACGCCGGCCCGCCGACCCCATCGAGACAGATCCAAGCCGACGGTCGTCACGAGCGAAGACTCTCGCAAATCTCCGCCCGAGGCCAACGGTTCGGCCGTACTTGACGATGATCCGCACTGCGATAGGTCTTGAGCCCCTGCCTCGACGGAAGGGCCTCGCACGTAACCGCCCGATGAAGACCCGCATTCGCATAC
>JANQHZ010000002.1 GCA_028282445.1 Candidatus Binatia bacterium
GTGATCGACAGCGCCCAGTTCAAATGGGCCGACGACCCCGACCGCTGGCCGGAGTTCTGTTCCCCATCGCCGTCCTACCACGGGGCCGTATTCGAAGAAGCGCTGCGACCGATGGGCAACATCGCCTACATCATGCACATGCGCACGCACTGGTTGCGCGACACCGGCGCGGCGATGAGCCCCTTCGCCTCCTTTCTCACCCTGCTCGGGCTCGAGACGCTGCACCTGCGGATGCCGCGGCATTGCGAAAACGCCCTGCAAGTCGCCAAGTTCCTCGAGGGCCACCCGCAGATCGAGTGGGTCAACTACCCCGGCCTGCCGAGCCACGCGCACTACGACGCGGCGCAGCGCTATCTCCCCGACGGCGCCGGATCGATTCTCGGCTTCGGTATCCGCGGCGGCGAAGCCGCGGGAAAGAAGTTCATCGAGAGCGTCAAGCTGGCCAGCCACCTGGCCAACATCGGAGATGCCAAGACGTTGGTCATCCACCCGGCGTCGACCACACACTCGCAACTATCCGCGGAGGAGCAGGAGCAAACCGGCGTGAGCCCGGAGTACGTACGGGTGTCGGTCGGCATCGAGGACGTCGAGGACATCGTCGCCGATCTGGACCAGGCCTTGAAGGCCGCCGGTTGATGAAGAGTACGTCCTGCAGGGCGCCGAGGCGCAACAACCCGGGTGCGGCAGGCAGCGCCACACCCGCGCCTCGGCGGCCTGGGACGTAGCGGAAACGGGGCGGTGACCGATATCGAAAACTCGGACTCCGACCGGCATGCGCGACCGCTGCGGCACGCGCGCTACTGGACCGACACCAGCGAGCTGCTGCTCGAGAGCGGTGCCCGCATTCCCGAGATCACCGTCTGCTACGAGACCTATGGGAAGCTCAACGACGCCCGCGACAACGCGGTCCTGATCTGCCACGCGATCAGCGGCGACAGCCATGTCGCTCGACACGACGACGACGACGATCCCGGCTGGTGGGATCTTCTCGTCGGACCCAACCGGCCGATCGACACCGAGCGCTACTTCGTCGTCTGCTCGAACGTCCTCGGAGGCTGCCGCGGCACGACCGGTCCGAACTTCGACGACCCGGCGACCGGTCGGCCCTACGGTGCCGACTTTCCCGTCATCACGGTCGCCGACATGGTGGAAGTCCAACGCCGCCTGGTCGCCCACCTCGAGATCGAGACTCTGCGCGCCGTCGTCGGTGGATCGCTCGGCGGATTGCAGGCGATCGAATGGGCGGTGCGCGCCCCCACCTCCCTTTGGGGATGCGTTCCGGTCGCCGCCGCACCGCGATTGAGCAGCCAGGGCATCGCCTTCGATGTCGTCGGGCGAAACGCGATCCGCCACGACACCAACTTTCGCGGCGGTCAGTACTACGACGCCGACGGACCCGAGGCGGGACTCGCGCTGGCGCGAATGTTGGCCCACATCACCTACTTGTCCGACGAATCGATGCGCAAGAAGTTCGATCCGACCCGCCTGTCGCCGCGCGCCGTCGACAGTGCGTTCGAGAGTATGTTCTCGGTCGGATCGTATCTCGCCTACCAGGGCGACAAATTCGTCGAGCGATTCGATGCCAACAGCTACGTCACGCTCTCCACCGCGATGGATCTCTTCGACCTCGGCGACGGCGCTCAACAACTCCGGCGAGCGCTCGCGCCCTCCCTTTGCCGCTGGCTGCTGCTGAGCTTCACGACCGACTGGCTCTACCCCCCGCAGGCGTCCCGCCACATCGTCGACGCGCTGGTCGCACAGACCAAGCCGGTGAGTTACTGCAACATCGACAGCTCGGCCGGCCACGACTCTTTCCTGCTACCCGACAGCATGGCGCTCGGCGGGCCGATGATCGGCGCCTTCCTGGCACACGTCGGTCGCGATCCGTCGCCGAAAAGAGCGCCCGCGCCGCGTCGCAGTGAGGCCACCAACATCTTCGATTCGATGCGCGTCGACCAGGAGATGGTGGTCGACCTCATCCCGCCGCGCGCGAGCGTGGTCGACCTCGGCTGCGGCCACGGCGAATTGCTGTCGCTCCTGCGCTCGCGCGGCCGCGGCCCTCTGCTCGGAATCGAACGCGACCAGGAAGCGATCGCCGAGTGCGTCGGGCGCGGCCTGGAGGCGATCCACGCCGATCTCGAGCACGGGCTCGAGGCGATCGCCGACCAGAGCTACGACGTCGCGGTCCTCTCTCAAACCCTGCAGTCGATCGTCGACGTGGCCGGCGTGCTCGATGAGTTGTTGCGCGTCGCCAAGCAGGTCGTCGTCAGCTTTCCGAACTTCGCCCACAAGCCGATGCGTGAAATGCTGCTCAAAGAGGGGCGGGTCCCGAAAGCCCAGGGCTTCTACAGCTACGAGTGGTACAACACCCCGAACCGCCGCTTCCCGTCGATCCTCGACTTCCTCGAGCTGTGCGAGGCGCGCGGCATCAGCGTCGCTCGCGCGATCTACATCGACTCGCAGACGGGAGAGACGATCGACCACGAGCCCAATCTCAACGCCGACGTCGCGATCGTCGCCCTCACCCGATGAGCCGAAGCGGGCCTATCCCTCCGTTCATTTCTTCAACAGACTGTTAAGGCTTTGCGTACACCGTCTTGCCGCGTTTGATCGTCTCGATGATCTCGATGTCGCGGATCGCCATTGGGTCGACGGTCAGAGGGTTTGCCGACAGGACGACCAGGTCGGCGAGCTTGC
>JANQHZ010000129.1 GCA_028282445.1 Candidatus Binatia bacterium
CGTCGGTTGCGACCCGGCCAGCCTCGAGATCGGAATGAAGGTCGAGGTGGTGTGGGAGGACATGAGCGAGGATCTGGCGATCCCGCGATTCAAGCCGGCGGCTTAGGGCGGGCCGTCGGCGGCCGCGTGCGCGACGGGAGTAGCCTCCTCTTCGGCGGACGGCCGGAAGACCGCTGCGGTCCTATTTGACCTCGAGGCCCTCGAGATTGCCCTCCTGGCGCCAGGCGTCCAGGACGCCGAAAAATTCGACCGAGCCGCCACCGTAGAACCCGTCCTGGGCGCTGCGTTCGGTCGGTTTGCCCTCGTTGTTGTAGTACCCGGGGGTGCAGTTCTCGAAGAAGTCTCCGACGTCACGTGCCTTGGCGATGCAGGTGTCGATCCATTCCTGCTCAGCTTGCTCGGAAACCTCGACCGTACGAGCGCCGCGCTCCTTGGCCTGCTCGAGGATGTAGGTGATGTGCTTGGCCTGCTCGTTGAGCAGGTGCGGATAGCTCGCAGTAAACCCGGCCTGGGCGTTGCTCATGATGAAACAGTTGGGGAAGTCGTGAACGTGCATCCCGTGTAGAGTTCGCGTGCCACCCGCCCATTTCTCGCTCAGGGTGATGCCGCCGCGCCCGACCAGGTCGAGGCCGGCGCGTCTCGAATAGTCGGTTCCGACTTCGAAGCCGGTGGCGTAGATCAGGCAGTCGACCTCGTACTCCTTGCCGTCGACCACGACGCCGGTCTCGGTGATGCGCTCGACGCCCTTGCCGTGTGTGTCGACCAGGGTGACGTTGGGGCGGTTGAAGGTCTCCAGGTACTCGTTGTGAAAGCACGGGCGCTTGCAGAACTGACGGTAGTACGGCTTCAGCGCTTCCGCGGTCTTCGGATCCTTGACGATCGAGTCGACGCGGGCGCGGATCTCCTCCATCTTCTCGAAGTCGGCAAGCTCGGCCGCTTTCGCCAGTCCCTCTTTGGAAAAGTCGTTGGTCTTGCCCTGCGCGACGCTGAGCAGCAGCTTGCCGATCAAGGCGGTCCAGCCGTCGTTGACCAGATCTTCTTGCTGGGGGACGCCGGACACCAGACAGTTGAAGTTGTCCATCCGGTGCTGGTGCCAGCCGCTCCCGAGCGACTTCGCCCATTCCGGATCGGTCGGCGGATTGTCCTTGACGTCGATCGAAGAGGGGGTTCGTTGGAAAACGTACAGATGCTCGGCGGATTCGCCGACGTGCGGTACGATTTGTACCGAAGTGGCCCCGGTGCCGATGATACCGACGCGCTTGCCGTTCAGGCCGGTGAGGCCGCCCTCGGAATCGCCGCCGGTGTAGGCGTAGTCCCAGCGGCTGGCGTGGAACGAGTGCCCCTTGAACGTCTCGATTCCAGGAATTCCCGGCAGCTTCGGTCGATTGAGCGGCCCGGTCGCGAGACATAGGAATCGCGCCTTCATCCGGTCGCCGTGATTGGTCGAAATCGTCCAGCGCGCCGATGCGTCGTCCCAGCGCAAGTCCTCGACACGGGTCTGAAAGCATACGTCCCGGTAGAGGTCGAATTTGCGTCCGATCGCCTGGCTGTGGGCAAGAATCTCGGCGCCGTAGGAGTACTTTTCTTTCGGGACGTATTCGAGCTCCTCCAATAACGGCAGGTAGGTGTACGACTCGATGTCGCAGGCGATGCCCGGGTAACGATTCCAGTACCATGTGCCGCCGAAATCGCCGGCTGGGTCGATCATGCGAATGTTCTCGAAGCCGGCCTGGCGAAGCCTGGCGCCGGCGAGTAGGCCGCCGAAGCCGCCGCCGATGACGGCGACTTCCACTTCGTCGGTGAGAGGCGCGCGGGTAAAGCCGGGCTCGACATAGGGATCGTCGAGGTAGTGGGCGAACTTGCCTTTGACCTCGACGTACTGTTCGTTGCCGTCGTCGCGCAGGCGACGGTCACGCTCCTCGCGGTATTTCCTGCGCAACTTATTCGGGTCGAAGCTCAGTTCCGGAGTGCTCGCTTCTTCGTTCGCCGTCGTCATGCTCGGTCCTTTCCCCGCCGCTCGTATTGCGTGGTGGGCTACTACGTCTTCCGGAGTCGAAGTTAGCGCATTGCACTCTCGATGCAATTGGGAGCGGTAGGGACGCACGGCAGCCGTTGGCATCGTTGATGTCACCGAGTTGCCCCCCCTTTGAAAAAGGGGGGTTCGGGGGGATTTTACGATCAAATCCCCCTCAGTCCCCCTTTTTCAAAGGGGGAGGTCGTTTGCAGAGCAGTATCGACCCATTGTCGAAAGATAATCCCCGGGCAACATCGGCGGGTTTTCGAATCTGATCGACCACGATCGCTCGTGGCACTTGGACATCGACGAAGCATTGGCGGTAGAGTCCGGATCTCCATGCCGGAAAAACGCACGATCGACGTTCACGACCCACGGGTGCGCGCGGCCATCGACCGGTATTGGCGGCAGAATCTGCGCACCATGGCCGTATTGCTGTCGATTTGGGCAATGGCTGGGCTCGGTTGCGGGGTATTGTTCGCCGATTGGTTGAACGCCTATGCGATCGGCGGATTCCCCGTCGGGTTCTGGTTTGCCCAGCAGGGAAGCATCGTCGTCTTCGTTCTCCTCATCCTTGTTTACGCGGTGATGCTGAACCGCCTCGACGACCGGCACCACGCAGACTTGGAGAGAATCGCCGCAGCCCGGGACCGCGCCGAATGACGATCCAGCTGTGGACGTTTCTCTTCGTCGGGATCACTTTCGCGCTCTACCTTGCGATCGCTTGGCTGAGTCGGGTGCGCGATACCAGCGGGTTCTACGTCGCTGGTCGCGGAGTGCCGGCGGCAGCCAACGGGATGGCGACGGCCGCCGACTGGATGAGCGCGGCCTCCTACCTGTCGATGGCCGGATTGATTTCGACGCTCGGCTACTCCGGCGGCATGTACCTGATGGGTTGGACCGGCGGTTACGTACTGCTGGCGCTCTTGCTGGCGCCCTATTTGCGCAAGTTCGGGCACTATACGGTCCCGGATTTCATCGGCGACCGCTACGAATCCGACGCAGCCAGATTCATCGCCGTCGTCTGTGCGATCTTCGTCAGCTTCACGTACGTGGCGGGACAGATGCGCGGTGTCGGAATCGTATTCTCCCGATTCCTCGAAGTCGACATCACAGTCGGTGTGGTGATCGGTATGGCGATCGTATTCGTCTACGCCACCCTCGGTGGAATGAAGGGGATCACCTGGACACAAGTCGCTCAGTACTGGGTGTTGATCACGGCGTTTTTGATCCCTGCGATCGCGATCAGCTTTCAGCTCACCGGCAGTCCCATCCCGCAGGTCGGTATGGGGAGCGAGCTGACGGCCGACGGTGTTCCGCTGCTCGAGAAACTCAACCTGTTACACGCCGATCTCGGCTTCGCGAGCTACACCGAACCTTTCGTCGGCGGTTGGGACAGACTCAACGTCTTCTGTGTAACCCTGGCTTTGATGTGTGGAACGGCGGGATTGCCTCACGTGATCGTGCGCTTCTACACCGTCAAGTCGGTTCGCGCGGCACGCTGGAGCGCTTTCTGGGCGCTGCTGTTCATATCGATGCTCTATCTGACGGCGCCGGCTACAGCGGCCTTCGCGCGTTACTACATGATCGACAGCTTGCACGGCAGAACCGCGGGCGAGCTTCCGGATTGGTTTCACAACTGGCGCAAGACCGGTTTGATTGTTTGGTTCGACGACGGCGACGGAAGGTTGGAGTACTTCGGAAGCGCGGATCCGGAACGGGCGGAGAGCAACGAGCTCTACCG
>JANQHZ010000185.1 GCA_028282445.1 Candidatus Binatia bacterium
CGCGCCACTTCGAGCTGCGTCGCCACGCGCCTCATGAGGTCGAAGCTGCGCAGCACGTGCACCTCGGAGTTGACGACCGACTCGTTGAGCTTGACCAGCGCGAGGCTGTCCTCGTCGGTCGGCTGGATGGTCGCGTCGGCCCGCTCGCTGACGATCATGACCTTGGCCTTGGCGGCGTACCGTCGCCCCTGGCTGGCTGTCATGACGATACCCGGCAATGCTACCGCGAGGAAAAGCGCGAAAATCCAGCGCCATCGCTTGAAGATCACGTGGAGGATCTCGAAGACCTGCTCCTTGGCACTCGCGCTGCGCAGGAGGTCGCCTCCTCCTCCGCCGCCACCTTCACCACCGCCGTAGCCGTTTCCGTAGCCGTTGCCGTACCCGTTTCCGTAGCCGTTGCCGTTGTTGCCGCCGGCGCCGCCACCGTAGCCGTTGCCGCCGCCCACAGGATGCGGCCCCGACGGACCGCCGTTGCCCTCGTAGGACAGCGAGTAGCCGTTGCCGTCGCGGCCGCTACCGTTGCCGGTGGACTCGCCGAACACGGGCGTGTGGCTCTGGCGACCTCCAGCGGTGGTCTTACGACTGCCCGATTTTACGTGAACTCCGTATACAGCCATGGATCTTGCTCTTATTCCTTGCGCCTAGTCTAGCTGGTAGCCGACGCCGAACCGCGGCATCGTCGGCATCAAGCCGCGGATGTACAAACGGACGAATGCATTCGCGTCGCCGATGAAGGTTCGCGGGACGTAGATGACGTCATAGACGCCCAACGTAGCCAATTCGGGATTCTGCCGGTTCACGTCGGTGGTGTAGTCGAGCCGACGCGCCTCGTAGGTGCTGCCGTTCGGAGACAGGTGCAGCACGCTGTCGACCCTTGCGACCTCGGTAAAGCCACCGCGATCGAGAATGGCCTGCAGAGGCGTCATTCCCTCGCGAAATCGAACCGGTCCCGGCAAACGCACCTCGCCGCCGACGTATACGATCCGCTCTCCGAACTCGGCGACGATCACCGTGACTTCGGGGTCGCGAAGTTGATCCGAGGAAATGCGCTCGACTTCGCCGGCGACTTCCTCCGCGGTCTTGCCTTCGGCCAGCACTTCGCCCACCCCCGGCACATACACGTTGCCATCGGGCGAGACGGGCACCTTCACGTCCAATTCGGGGTGGTAGAGGAACTTCACCCGGAGCTGATCGCCCGGTTGAACCTTGTAATCGGCGCTCATCTGGCCCGGGACGCCCTGCGCCGAAATCGGCGGCAGCGGCGCAACGCTTTCCGGCTGTTTCGACGAGCACCCCATGACCAGGGCACAGATCAGGCCAAGCAAAAGGGGTGTGCGAGCCCGCTGCTCGGGCCCCGGGGACGCCAACTGACGTGTCTCAGTCTTCGGCATTGATCTCATCCTATCGAGTCTCGAAACAAGAGTCCCGCTTTTTTTCAGTCCCTGCGGATCTTTGTCGCCCGCCACAATACGGTAAATTTGCTCCACTTCCGGGATGACCGCCGGCCAGACGTACCGCTTCTTGGCGAGATTGCTGGCCTCACTCCCTAATCGAGCAGCAAGTTCGGGATCTCGCAAGATCCGGAGGATAGCTTTTGCGAGCGCACCCGGGTCGTCATCGTCAAAAAGCAGCCCGCTGACGCCTTCCGAGAGGCAGTGAGCACTGGATCTGGCCTGAACGATCGGACGCCCCGCTGCCATGTAGTTCAGGATCTTGATGGGAAATCCCGACCAGGAGCCGCGCGGACAGACCAAAACGTCGGCTCGGCGCAGCTCCTTGCCGGCCGCCGCGTGGGTCCCCACCACCCGCACCGATACCCCCGCGCGCCGACCGAGCTCGCTCATTTCTTCACGAATTCGATGACTTGTGGCCGGGTGGAGCAACAAGATCAGGCGCGATCGGGGCTCGGCCGCACACACCCGCTCGAAGGCCTCGAGCAGGCAGTCGAGGTTCTGGTAGCGGTCGAGATTCCCGGCGTAGGCGATCCGCGCCGGCCCGGACGGCAGATCCACGCGCCCGCTTACCGCCCGGATCGAATTGGGGAAGACGGCCGGAGGAATGACCTTGGTTTTTCCCGCGCCACCCCGGACGGCCAGATACGCGCCCAGGCGAGACGACAGAGCGATGTTGTAGTCCGCCCAGGCCGCCACTCGCTCGTCGACCCGTCGCCCGATCGTCCGGGCCAGCCGCCGCGTCCAGCCGCGGTTGAGGTAGTAGGGCAATTCGTCGGCGAGCGCATTGTGGGCGTGGTAGACGACCGGCACTCCGGTCAGAAGGCGAACCACAAAGCCGACCATCGGCGCTTCGACGTTGTGAGCGTGAACGACATCGATCCGATACCGGCGTACCACCCGCAGCAGGCTCCAGATCAGCAAGAAGTCGAGTACGAACTTCTGCCAACCGATTGCGCGCGGGGCCGGCGCGACGAAAGGCACTCGCGGTACCCGGTGGATCGACATCCGCTCGACCGGCGCCATGTGCTGCGCCGAAGGATAGGTCACGACATGCACGTCGTGGCCACGCGTCGCCAGCGCCTCGGACAGCTCGCGAACCAGCGCCTGCGACCCGCGCAAGCTGGGAAACGGGCAAGCCGCCACCATGGCGATCCGATATTTGCGATCGACATTCATGTCAGAAGTATCCGAGCCGGCTCAGCCGATCCTCCAGCGCCGCTTCCGCGCCCTCATCGTAGTAGCTCTCCTCACCCGATTTCAAAGACGGGCCGAGGCCCCGATCTCCGCGCGCCGCGGACTCGATGCAGTCGAGCACCCGTCCGTCGAAACGCCCCTCGACCGCGAATCCGAGCAGCGCCAGCAACGACGGCGCCAGATCGGCCATGCGAGCGCCACGCACGCGGCCGGAGCGTACGCCTTGACCGCTCAGCATGAAGACTCCCTGACGCCGATGACTGCCCGACATCCCGGTCAGTTTGCCGCCGTGTAGCGCCTCGCCCGCTAGCTTTTCTACAACCGGACCGTCGCATCCCCCGCTCGGCAAGCACATGTAGGAGTAGCCCCCCGGTTCCTCGAGCTCGAGGGTCAAATCCGGCGCGCTCGCAACGTGATCCCCGCTGAAGATCTCTTCGCGGCGCCAGACACGACGCACGACTGGGGATCCCGCATGCGGATCGCGCCACTGAAGGAGACGCTCGCTGAGCCCGCGACACAGCGAGTCGTAGTCGTCGGCGGCGACCGTGCCCCGATCGTCGCGGCCGGCGACGTTGATCCAGATCGCCGGGTTGTAGTTCAGCTCCTCGGAGAACGCTCGCGTTTGCGACCAGTCGATCCCACCGAAACGAGCGCGCGACTCGATGGCGCCGGCCAACCGTCCGCCGCCGATGCGAAACAACGGCGCCTGCGCCTTCTCCGGTATCAATCTCAGGGCCGCGCCGCGCAAGCGCCCGGCAACCGACGCGACCGGCGACCCGGCGCGCCACCCCAGATACCCCTGCGACGCCAGCCAGCGGTTGAGTCGAATGCCAACGTCGCCGACTCCCCCGAAGCCGTGATCCGAAACCACCATGGTGTGGTTCGGACGGGCACGCGCAATCAGCGTGCCGACCGCATCGTCGAGGCGCCGGTAGATCTCGCAAACGACATCGCCAAAGCGCGCATGGAGCGCGGCATCGAAACGCGGCGAGCGCGGATCGTGCAGTGCCCAGAAATGGTGCGCCGCGGTGTCCGACTCACCGAACAGAAGCATGAAGCAGTCGAAGCGCTCGCGTTCGAGCAGCCGCGAAGCAAGCTCCGTCTTGCGCGCAATGGCCTCCGTCATCGACTCCACGGCCCGCTCATGCCAGCCCGGTCCGATCGAAAACTCCTGGAAATCGGCAAACGGAAACCCGCCGGCGCGGGCAACGTCGTCCGCCAGCGACGCCGGGTAAGCGAAGCTCGCATCGGCTCGCGTGGTCACGGGAGTATCGAACCCGCTCAGCGTGTAGCCGTTGACCGGCTCGGGCGGGTAGTTCCCCGGGATCCCGAGCGAGCATACCCGCATGCCTTCGTCGCTCAGGATCCTCCAGATCGTCGGCGCCTTGCGAAACGTCGCGTTGACGAATCGCACCGCATAGGCACCGCCTTCACGGCGGGTGAAGTCGAAGATCCCATGCCGGCCCGGGTTGACGCCGGTCATGAACGTCGTCCAGCTCGGGAAAGTCACCGGCGGGATGGGAGCGGTGAGCCGCCCCCATGCGCCCTGCTCCATCAACTTCGCGAGGTTGGGGAGGATACCCTCCTCAACCCAGGGCTCGATGAGGTCGAGGGTAGCCCCGTCCAGACCGAGAACCAGGAACACGACTCAGAGCGTCCCCGACGGCAACATCGATTCGAGCTTCGCCTTGAGATCAGCCACCTTGTCGGGCCAAGCGCCGGCGAGATTCTGTTGCTCCTTCGGATCGTCGGCGAGGTTGTAGAGCTCGATCGGTTCCAACCCACGCGGATTGCCCGGGTTCGCCACGATCAGCTTCCAGTCGCCATCGCGAATCGAAAACAGCCGATTGCCCTCGAGATCCTCCTCGGCGATCAGCGGCTCGTTCACTATACCCTGCAGGACATCGACCCCCTGAAAGCTCGACGGCGCGCGGACGCCGGTCAGTCCGGCGATCGAAGGACCGATGTCGATGCTGCGCGCGGGGTCGCTGCGCACGGTGCCGCCGCCTTGGTTGCCGGCGACCTTCATGACCAGCGGTACGTGCAGCTGCTCCTGGTACAACGTCGTGCCGTGCCACCAGCCTTGGTGCTCGTAGAACTCCTCACCGTGGTCGGCGGTGAACATGATGACGCTGTCATCGTACACCCCGGCCCCCTCGAGAGTTTCGAACAGGCCGGCGAGCTGCTCGTCGAGGTAGCGAATGCCCTGCAGATAGAGCGCCCTCAACTCGTCCACGCGTTCGGACGGCGGAGACGGATTGGTCACACGCGCGACACCGCGCCCGTTGTAGGGAATCTCGAAGTACGGATCGTGCGGATCCATGTAGTGGAGGAAGAGGAAGAACGGCTCCGGCGGCTTCTCGCCGAGCCATTCGCGCACGCGCGCGTTGACGACGTCGGCATCCTGGTAGAAGTGCTCGTAAAAGACCCGCTCGGCGAAGAAGCGCTCGCGCAAAGTGCGCAACGACTTGTAGATGACGAGCTTGGCCGCCGAATCGGTAGCGCCGAAATAGAAGCTCGGCTCGAGGTAGGAGAACTCGCCGAATCCCTGACTCAGATTGAAGATCGGCGCAACGTTGATGTTGGTCGTCACACCGGCTGTCCAGTACCCGGCTTCCTTCAGAGACTCGGCAAGGGTCAGGATGCGGTTCGACATGAAGTCCATCTTGTGAACCGCGCCGTGCGAGTTCGGGTACTGCGACGTGAGGATGCTGGCGACCGAGGGGCGGGTCCATGACGCTTGCGCCTGAGCGTTCGCAAAGGTCACTCCGTCCCGTCGCAGCGCCGCGAAGCCACCGTCCGGCGCCTGCTCGGCGCGTTCAGTGAAGACGTCGGCACGCAAGGTATCGGCAACGATCAGGATGACGTTCGGACGCGAGCTGTCGCCGCGCGCGGTGCGCTGCGGCGCCTCTTCACCGGCGCTCCCAGCCACCGCTCCGATCACCAGCGCGATTCCAAGCGCGACGGCAAAACCGACGGCGGGACCGGCGCTCCCGATCCTGCGAAACAAGAAGCGCACCAGCCCGACGATCAGCAGCGCAGCCACCAACACGCCGAGCAAAATAAGGACGTGAGCAATCAAGCCGCTGGCTGTCCCGAAACCGAGTTGCTCGTTGAAGATTCTCTTGGCGACGTGGTAGCGGGTGACGAATAGCGCCGGCGGCAGGAACGCGAGCCCGGCGGCGAACTGCGAGATCTCGAAGTTGCCCGCCTTACCGCGGCGAATCATTTGCCAGAAAACCGCCGCGCCAAGCCCGATCAGGGCGCAGACGAGACCGTAGGCGAGCACCGCGAAAAGGAAGAGCCAGTACTCTTCCGCTGCCGCCGACGTCGTCGTCACCAGGACCGACTCGGCCAGGCCCAGCAGAGCGCCACTAAAGGCCCCGCCAAAGGCGCCCACGAGAGCGCCGAATATCACTTTCCCCATCTTTGCGAACCGCCTCCGTCACGTATCCCGGGCTGAGCGCTTAGCTCCGCCCTCTCTGCCACGAGTGTCCATCCCACACTTGATTTTCCGGCCCTTTACAACCCAGGGGCCGGCCTCAATCCCCAAACGAAACGAGGCGCCTACCGCCTCACGTCAGCTTGCCGCGCTCTCCAGCAACTCCATCGGCACGGTCACCTGCGTGCGCCGACGCAACAGCTCCATCAGTACGCGCACGCGGTCGCGACCGCTGACTCTCTCCTGAACGATTCCCTGCAGCCCGGCGAGCGGGCCTCCGACAACGCGCACCTCGTCGCCCGCCTCGAACCGCGGCGTCGCGACGATCAAACCGTGGCCGCCACAACGCCGTTGCAGAAAGTCTACGACGTCGGACTCCACCGGCACGGGGACATCCCCAAACGCAACCATCGAGTGCACCCCTGGCGTCCAAATCACCGAGGTGTACTGGGTATCGAGATCGACCCGCGCAAACAGATACCCGGGGAAGAGCGGCGCCACCACCGGTTCCGCCCGCGACCTGACACGCTCGGCAATGCGCGGCAGAAAGGTCTCGACACCGCGCCGAATCAGTTGCCCCTGCGCGAACTGCTCCCGCCGTGGCTTGCTCCTCACCACGTACCATGCCGGCTCGAGCGCCGCGGAATCTTCGGTAGTCGTATCGACCTGCATCTATCCCTCGGTCTGCGTTGCCAGAGCCGAGATCCGGCGATCTCGACGCAGGAGTTGCTGCAGGTCGGAACCGACTTGCAATGCGACTTCGCGATTTTCCAAATCACCGACGATCACGCGCCAAACCGTTCGACCGCTGCCCAGCGTCGCGGTCGACACGCGTGCGCCGAACCCCTGCCGCCGCAGAGCCGTCCGGATCTCTTGGGCACGTCCGCGCGACGTCAGCGAGCTCAGCAACAGACCGTACTGACCATCCGACTGCTTGAGTAGAACCAACCCCTTGTCGAGCTGCGGCAGTCGCAAGGTCTGACCGGGGCGTATGCGATTGATGTCCCGGATCTTGGGATTGGCCAGCTTCATCAGGTCCAAGATGGTCGGACTGGCCTGCCCGTAATTGCGGATCGCAATCTGGGAAATCGAATCCTCGGGGACGACCTGGACGTACTTGTATCGGGTCAGCGCCAATCGCATCCGCGTCGGACTGCTCGGTGGGTCGGGTTCCTCCTCGACCGCCGCCGGGATCGGAGCGTCGACCAGCGGCACGTCGATCTCGACCGCTTCGTCGCCGCCGTCGTCCCACGCCGGACGGGCGATTGGTTCGCTCGCGGCGTCGTTCGACGCCGGCGGCACGGCCGCTACCCTTGGCGCCGGCGGCGGCTCCGGAATGTCGGCCACCGGTGCCGGATCGCGGCCGATGTCTTGCCGCACCGGCTGCTCGCGCAACGCGTCGCGCGCGCGCAGTTCGTCGAGCGACGGTTCGCGCCCGCGCGGCACTTCGACGAACTCGGGTTCCCCCGGGTCGGTAAAGTCGCCCATCCCGACCGTATCGCGCGACCGCTCGAGCGGATCGCGGTTGGGCACCTCCGCGTATCGTTGCGAGTCGTAGCGTTCGCGCTCGACCGCCGACGGTTGGTTGTCGAACTGCTCGCCCGGTCGAACGTACTCGGGATACTCGCGCAGCGGCCGGCGCTCCGCCACCATCGGGCGCTGCACCGGCGCGATCGGTTGCCGGCCCGGCACTGCTTGCGGATACCGCTCCGACAAACCGGGTTGAACCACTTCCAGAGATCCGCCCGGCGCATCGCCGCCGAGAAATCCGCCCTTCCAAAGCGTCCGCCCCACCGACAAGAGCCCGATCACCAAGGCCGCCGCCACCACCGCCATGACACCGCGCGGCGACATCCAGCGCGATCGGGAGACCGGCTCACTGGAGCTTTCGACCGCATGGCGCTGGGTGGCCGCCACCACCTCCGGCGCCCCCTCGGTCGCAATCAAATCGGCCGCCGCCTCGTCGACGACATCGGCGTTCAGGCGTTTCTTGCCCATCGCGTAGCCGATCACCAAAGCGTTGTCGCAGACGACGTTCACGATGCGCGGGATCCCGCCCGAAATCTCGTAGACCCGCTCCTCCGCATCGCTCGAAAAGAGCTGCGGATCGCTACACCCCGCCGAGCTCAATCGCGATTGGATGTACTCCGTGAGCTCCTCTCGCGTGAGCGGCATCAGCCGGCAGTTGACCGCAACGCGCTGACGCAACTGGCGCAGGCTGGGGTTGGTGAGCTTCTGCCCAAGCTCCGGCTGCCCGGCCAGGACGATCTGTAGGATCTTCTCCTTCGATGTTTCCAGATTCGACAACAAGCGCAGGTCTTCGAGCACCGAGTAGTCGAGGTCTTGCGCTTCGTCGACGAGCAACGCGACGTTGCGCCCTTCGCGCAGCTCGTCGAGGAGAAAGGCGTTGAGCCGCTGCAGCATGTACAGGCGCTTGCCGTTGTGCACCGGCAAGTCGAACTCGCCAAAAATATACTCGAGGATTTCGTCGAAGGTGACGTTGGTGTTGAAGACGAACACCGTACGCGTATTGGGGTCGAGATCGTTGAGAAGCTTCTTCAGCAGGGTCGTCTTGCCGGTACCCGCTTCCCCGATCAGAGTGATGAATCCCTTGCGCTGCGTCACGCCGTAGTGCAGCGAAGCGAGCGCCTCGCGGTAGCGCGCATTGAGATAGAGGAACTTCGGGTCCGCCGTCACGTTGAACGGACGCTCCCGCATTCCATAGAACTCACAGTACATCGCGCCTCCCGGTCGGACGGCCGACCAGCTCAGGCCCCCTCGAATCGCGGCGACTCCAGTCGAAAGAAGACATCGCCATTAACGCCCCTCGCCATTTCGGCCGTTTTGCCGAAAGTCGTTCGCACGCAAACCGTGCGCCTTGATCTTGCGGTGCAGCGTGGCCTGGTCGACCGACGCATGCTTGGCACACGGAGAAATGCTCCCCTGGTGCTTGGTGAGCAAGCGCGACAAGTACTCGCGCTCCGCCCCCTTGATGTATTCGCGCAGCGGCATGTCGTAGGTCAGCTTGGGCCCGGCATTCCTGTCCCCCGACTTGCCGGTTGGAACGTCCACCTCGCGAATCGTGTCGCCCTTGGCACGCAGAATGGCTCGCTCCATGACGTTCGAGAGCTCGCGGATATTGCCCGGCCACTCGTAGGCAACCAACTGATTGAGTGCCTTCTCGCTGAGTCGATTGAGCGACTTCTCGCGCGCCAGTGGGTTATTGCGGAGAAACTCCGAAACCAGCAGCGAGATGTCTTCGACTCGCTCGCGCAGAGGCGGCAGGTGCACCGGCACGACGTTGATTCGGTAGTAAAAGTCTTCCCGCATGCGACCGTCGCGGACGAGCGCTTCGAGGTCCTCGTTGGTTGCCGACACCACCCGCATGTCGACTTCGATGCGCTGGTTGCCGCCGAGTCGCTCGATCGCACGCTCCTCGAGCACGCGCAGCAGCTTGGCCTGCATCGCCGGCGAGATGGTCTCGACCTCGTCGAGAAACAGCGTGCCGCCGTCCGCGTGCTCGATCTTGCCGACACGGTCGGTGACGGCGCCGGTGAAGGCACCGCGTTCGTAGCCGAAGAGCTCGCTCTCGAGCAGGTTTTCCGGCAGCGCGGCGCAGTTGATCGCCACGAAGCGCGCCGCCTTACGCTTCCCCTGGTAGTGAATCGCTCGCGCCGCCAACTCCTTGCCGGTGCCGGACTCGCCGGTGATGAGAACGGTCACGTCGTTGCGCGCCAGCATCTCGAGAGTCGAGAACACTTCGAGCATCTCGGGGTTGCGGCTCACCATGTTGGCGAACGAATAGCGATCCTGCAGCTGTCGGCGGAGGTACTCGATTTCGTCGAGCATCTGCCGGCGCTCGAGCGCCTTCTCGGTCGCCATCAGAATCTCTTCGGCCTGGAACGGCTTGGTGATGTAGTCGACCGCGCCGCGTCGCATCGCCTCGACGGCATTCTCGATGCTGCCGTGTCCGGTGATCATGATCACGTCGACTTCGGGCCAGCGCTCGCGGATCTGCTGGGTCAGCTCGATCCCGTCCTTGCCGCCGATGCGCACGTCGACCAGCGCGAGCGAAAACTCCGCCGCGGTCAGCCGCTCCATCGCGGCGCCGACGCTCTCGACACAGTCCACCTCGTACGGCTGAGAGGCGAACAACCCCTCGAGCTCGTCGCGGATCAAGGCGTCGTCGTCGACCACCAGGAGTCGCGGCTCAGACCCCATCGCCTCGCCCTTCCGCGTGTAGCGGCAACACGACCCGACAGGCCCCCTGCTCTTCGCCGCTCCAGTGCAACTCACCGCCCTGTAACTCGATCAGGCGACCAGCGACCGCCATCCCCACCCGGGCCGAAGCGCTCAGCGGGGTCCCGTTGCCGTTGGTCTTGTCGACCGCGATCGAAACACCGTCGCCGTTGGGTCCGAGCACGATCCCAACCTCGACGTCGGGCGATTCCTTCCAAACGTCGCCGAGCGAGTCACCGATCAACTGAAAGCACTTGCTCATCGCGCGCGGGTCGACCAGCAGCTTGCCTTCGGACTGACCGACGATCGGAACTTGCTCGCCCGCGTGCGCTCGTACCTGCGAAGCCATGCTGCCGGCGACGCGACTGGCGTCGGTCGGCCGGGTTTCGATCGCAAACGGCGACACGTAGTCGAAGAGCAGCTCCAACAAGCGCTCGAGATCGGTCAGCGCGCCACGTACGCGATCGCGCTGCTCGGCCTCGACACCCGCCAGCGAAACTCGCGCGACGTGGTGGATCCGCTGCAGAAGATTGCCGACTGCGTGCTCGGCGTCGTGCAACACTTCCGGGCGTACCGAAACGAGCACTTCGCCGTCGCTGCCGCCTTCGCCGGCGGCCGGATCTCTCGTTCTTCGCAGTGCCATGAAACTCCGGTGAGGCTGTGGAAAGTTCGAATATCCTCTTGATTCGTTTCTGAAACCTCACCGCACACCGCGCCGCCGCTCCCCCGTCGGCTCCCAACCGTTGCAATATCGTCACATCTGGCAAGACCGCACTTCGGCCGTGCATGCCTGCAACACGTAGTTTCCCGAGGTACCACGCATACTGCAACTTTTTCAAGCGGAATTCGTAACTTCATCGGAATCTCACAATCCGAGAAAAACGCAGTAACCCCACCAAATTAATTGACTTTGAGCGACCGGACCCGGTATTGGTTCAAAAATGTAACGCGGGCCGGGTGGATGTTGGGCTTGAAGGGTCGTGGGGAGGTTCGAACCGGTGGACAGACACCGGATTTTGGTCGTTGACGCGTCTCCCGCCATGCGGGAAACGCTGTGCGTTCTGCTCGGTGGAACGTACGACGTCCGCGCGGCAGCTCCGGCCGAGCTCGGCGACCTGGTCGACCTGGCGCCGGACCTGGTAATCGCGTCGGCAGGCCTGCGCGGGTCCGACGTGCTGCCGGCCGCCGCCCGGCGCCTGTGGCTCGGCGGCCCCCCCGAGCTGGGCGGCATCCCACGCCGCTTCACCCCGACCGACCTGCGCCGCCAGATCGCCGCGGCGCTGAGCTCCGCTGCGTCCCGTACCACCGGGGATCCGCAGGGGCGGCGCGACTGGCGCCTCGAAACACCATTCCTCGACCAGACCGCGCGCGACAACGCGTCGACCGCGCGCTCGACCGGACTCCCGTTGCACATCGTCGGTGAGCCCGGGTCGGGAAAAGACGCGCTCGCCCGCGCGATCCTCGACGACGCACCGCCCTACGTCTGCGACGAAGCCAACCCCGTCCCGCCACTCGCCGGTCTGGCCGCGGACGCCGCCATCTTGGCAATCGGCGTCGACCGATGGCCCAACGGTGCGCGCCGCGCTCTCGCCGCCCTGCTCGGCTCGCCGGCCGGCCAGCGACTGCGCGTCGTCTCCACCGCCACCGAGGAGCTCGCCGCCCTGGTCGACGATGGCGCCTTTCTGCCCGACTTGTACTACCGCCTGACCTTGTTGACGGTGCGCCTGTCGCCGTTGCGCGAGCGGCCCGACGACATTCCGGCGATCGCGGCGGCGGCGGCGGCGGAAATCGCCGACAATCTGGGTCGGCCGCGACCGATTTTCTCCGAGAGCGCTCTGCTTCGCCTGTCGCGCTACTTGTGGTTCGGCAATCTCGCCGAATTGCAGGCGGTGCTCACCCGCACCCTGGCGCTGAGCGACACCCCGCGCATCGAGGCCGACGACCTGCGCTTCGATGCCGGCCCGCCGGCGCGCGAGCGGGCGCCGGCATCCGACCAAACACCCGCAGCTGCCGGCGGCGGCGACGCGGGCTTCGACGCGAACGGCGGCAACAACCTCAAGCTGATCATCCACGAGCTCGCCCACGAGTTCAAAAATCCGCTCGTCACCATCAAGACCTTCACCCAGCACTGCCGCAAAACCCTTCTCGAATCGGAACCCGACGCCGAGGAGTTCGCCGACATGACGGGCCGCGCGGTCGAGCAGATGGACGACAC
>JANQHZ010000205.1 GCA_028282445.1 Candidatus Binatia bacterium
CGAGGGCAGCCTGCCGCCGAGCCTGCGGACGCCGCGCTCGCGCCGACCGGGGCTGCAGCGACCGAAGCGCGATCGCGCCGACGTCCCTGCGCCGATCGGCGGTGAGATCGATCCCGACGATCCCGATCGAGTAGCGCGATTCGCTCCGCGGGCGCCGCGATGAGACGCCTCCAGCGAACGCTAGCGAGCACCTCGCCGGTCGTGCTGATTGCGCTCGCCCTGCTGTGGGCGGTCGCGGCGCGCGCCGACACCGACACCAGCCTCGGCGACCGTAGCGGCGAGGGAGCAACCCCTTTTACGGGGCTCGCCCAGTCGCCCGAGGCGAATCTATTCACCGGTGCCCTCACCACGCAGATCCCGATCAAAGTACCCCCGGGCCGCAAAGGCATGACTCCGCAGCTGGCCCTGCGCTACTCCAGCGCAAGTGGCCCAAGCGCCTTCGGGTACGGATGGAGCTTGCCGATCGGACGCATCGACCGCAGCACCAAGTGGGGTGTGCCGCGCTGCGGCGGCGACCACGACAACGAGTTCGTACTCGTCTTGCCGAGCGGCTCTGCCGGCGAGCTGGTCGAGGATCCGCCCGGCAGCGGAACCTACCACCCGTTGGTGGAGGAGACATGGATCGAGGCTGAGCTCGACGAAAGCGCCAACGCCTGGACCGTCCGCGACCTCGCCGGACTGCGCTACACCTTCGGCGACCATTCTTCGGCGCGGGTCGCCACCGCCACCGACGGCCCGGTGATGGCGCTGAACCCGGACGGGAGCTGCGAGCTCACATCGTCCTGGATGCTCACCCGCATCGAGGACGTCCACGGCAACACGATCGACATCGAGTGGCTGCTGTCGGAGAACACGCCGATGCCGAGCCGTGTCCTGTACGGCGGCAACTCCAACGGAATCGACCACTTCTACACAGTCGACTTCGCATACCTATCGCGGCCGGCGCACGACCGAATCGTCTCGCACCGGCTCGGCGTCGAGCAGCAGCTCGTGTTCCGGCTCGCCGGAATATCGATCCTGAGCGATGTCCCGGCCGCCGACACTTTCGTGCGAAGCTACGACCTTCACTACTTCGACGACGACACCTCCTCGTCGATGCTGAGCGCGGTGGTTGCGTCGGGCGAACCGACACAGACCTTCGTATACTCGCCCCCCGGAGATGGACACGCATCCGAAGCGGAGGCGGTCGACGTCGCAGTTCCCGCCGGACACGAATACCTGCGTACCTGGACCGACAGCCTCGAAGTCTACGATTCGATTCTCGACATGAACGGCGACGGGAAGCTCGATCTCGTGCAGCGCGGTCCCTTCCCGTGGAACGTCTACCTCGGCGAGAGCGACGGCAGCAGCAGCTTCGGCTTCGCCGACACTCCCATTTCGTGGTCGGGCGACAACGCCCCGGGCAACGGTCAGATCCGCAACGTCTGGGTCACGAGCGGGCCATGCGACGAGAACGGCTGGGCGTGCACGGTCGTCGACACTTTCGACATCACCGGTGACGGTCGCGCCGACTATGTCGTGGCGCGAGACCCAGGCCACCCGTGGCAAGTGTATCCCGGCGAACGCAAGTCCGGCGGCGGCTGGGGCTTTGCGGATGTTCCGATCCAATGGACCGCTCCCGATCGCATGATCCGACGCGTAAAGAACGGGCACACCTACCGCGACGTCATCGACGTCAGCGGCGACGGGCTTCCCGATTTCGTCGAGGTGGACCAGGGGGAGTGGTCGGTGTGGCTCAACCATGGCCTCGGCTTCGAAGCTCAGCCGCTGCCGCGCTTTCCTTCACCCGCCACCTCGCTCGCGCACACCGACGACGGCTCCACTCGCCACATGCTGACGGACTTCAACGGCGACGGTCTCCCCGATCTCCTGCAGCACCTGGAAGACGGCGAAGGCCCCCTCTGCCCGAGCGCCGGTAGCACGCATCGCCGCGACTGCCTCTTGGTGTACCGCAACACCGGCCAGGGGTTCTCGACCAATCCCGATACGATCGACCTCCCCTACTGGACGAGCGGCCTCACCGTGCACGACGGCGACGAAGTCATCGCCGACCTCATCGACATCAACGGCGACTCGCTGCCCGATTGGGTAGAGCAAAGCGAAGACGGGGCGAGCTGGAAGATCTTGCCCAACCTCGGCGGCACCCTCGCCCCGGTCGCCTACGAAAGCGCGGCGCCGCACGACGCTTACGTCCCGACCGTCTGGCCGGGCGGCGCCGGCCCGATCCGGGCTACTTCGGGCAACCGAACCGAGATCGACCTCGTCGACCTGAACGGCGACGGTTTCCTCGACCGGGTGGTTGCCGGTGACCTCAGCTGGCGTGTTCAGCTGAATCTCCTGTCGCAGAAGCCCAAGTTGCTTTGGATGATGGAGAACGGTCTCGGCGGCACCAACACCATCGTGTACCAGCCGACCTCGCGCTTCGACCACAGCGGCTTGGACGGCACTCCTGACCTTCCCTTCTTCGCGTGGGTCGTCACGGGCACCCGCCTGAACGATGGTCTGTGCGCGCCGCCGGCACAGGCCAACCCGTTCGACCGATCCGAGAATCCCTGCATCGATCAGGGGCACGAGATCATCACGTTCTTCCACTACCAGGACGGTCTGCTCGGGATCGACTACGAGACCGACGGCAACGGACAACCGATCGCCTTGATCGACCGCGGTTTCCACGGCTTCCGGCGGGTGACTCGCCGCGACATCGACGGCAACGAGACGGCCAGCGTTTTCGGGCAAACTCAGCTGGCGCGAGGCCGCCTGCTCGACCTCTTCTACTACGCCGGCGACACCGAGAACGGTGCATTGGTTCGCTACGAAATCAACGCGTGGGCATCGCGCCCCGCGTCTGCGCGACGCGACCAGGTGTGGTTGAGCCAAAACGCTCGCCTCACCTACGACCTGGGAGGCTTCGCCCACATCGTCGTCACCCGCAACCAAGAAGTCGACGACTACGGCAACGTGCTCCACACCTCGGTCGTCGGCAGCAACCGCACGCCGGTCGATACCTTCACGACCTACGCAGTGCCCTTCGGCTTCAATGGGTGCTGGCCGCGCAACCGGCCGTCGACGATTCGCATCGAGGACTACAGCGGGGTCCTCGACGAGAGGAGGTTCCTGTACGACGGCAGTCCCTTGGGAACCCTCTCCGCCGCGAACCTCAGCGAAGCCCAGGCCTGGCTCGACACTGAAAGCACCTGGACCTCGACCGAGTACGAGTACGACCAGTTCTCGAACCTCATCATGACCAGGGACGCACGCGGCGTCGAGACATCGATGGACTTCGACGATGGCCACAGGACTCTTCTCTACCCGGTCGTCGAGACCAATGGCGTCGGTCACCAGTCCGTCACCGTGATCGACTATCGCTACGGCAAAACCGCGTTGCACTGGGGCGCCGACGGGCCAGCCACCGCGAGGGTATACACCTACGACCCGGCCGGCCGCTTGGTCTGCGAGGTGCGGCCCGGCGCCGCGCCGGGGACCTGCTCCTTCGCCACTACGTACGATTTCGCAACCGTCCCGGGACAAACCTCCACCGTCACCGTCGAACGCTATCAGTCCGGATACGCGACCGGTCGCAAGACGACGGCGCATTTTGACGCGCTCGGACGCGAACGCCACTCCGACACGCGCGCCGTGGTGAGCGGCGTCGACATGACGGTCCGCCGCAACCAGGTCGAATACGACGCCGGCGGGAGAGTCCGCGAGAAGTT
>JANQHZ010000241.1 GCA_028282445.1 Candidatus Binatia bacterium
GTTTTGAATCGACGCCTCCGAACCGACCGCCTCGATCAACCGGTGAGGACCGAGCCCCTTGGTCGCTTCGAAGATCTTGTCATTGCCATCGGCGGAAGCATCGCATGGAATCGCCCCCAAGCCCTCGGCCGCCGCGAGTCTGTTCGGAATCGTGTCGAGAGCGAATACACGCCTGGCTCCGAACAACTGCGCGCTCATGATGGCCATCAGTCCAACCGGACCGCAGCCGACGACTGCGACGTCTTGCCCCGGTTCGATCGATGCGCTGTAGGCACCCGCGTAGCCGGTCGGCAAGATATCGGTCAACAACAAGGCCTGCTCGGCACCGACGCCGTCCGGAATCTGATGCAGCCATAGGTCGGCCTGCGGCACCGCGAGGGCTTCCGCCTGGCCGCCGGCCAGGCCCTGATTGGTGCCAAAAACCCTGGGCATTCCGCGTTCGCAAGAAGCAACTCGGTGTTGCAAGCAGGGCCGGCACTCGCCGCAGCCGATCACACCCGACACGAGGACTCTGTCGCCCGTCTTGAAGCGCCGAACCGAGCTGCCGACCTCGACGACCTCCCCGATCGATTCGTGACCGATCCCGTACCCCCCGGTCGGATCCATCTGTCCGTGGTAAATGTGCAAGTCGGAGCCACAGATCGCTGCGCGCTCGACCTTGACCACGACGCCGTCGGAGTCGGGCGGCGTCGGATCGGGTAACGTATCGCACCGGATGTCAGCGGTGCCGTGGAAGACGAGTGCTTTCATTGACAGCCCACCAAGTTGGCCAGTAGCTCGCGCGCGACCGGGTGAGGATCAATACCGCAGCCAGGTGCCGATGGGATCTCGTTCGCCAACACCCGGCCGGGAATAATCGCAAACGCCTTCGGGGAATATCGCCTCGAGACGCTCGCGCTGATCGGCGCTCAGCTCGATGGAATACAGCCCCGCGGCAATCGCCTGGTCGACGCTCTGCAACGCGCACTTGACGATGTGCTCGGTGATCGGCGCCCCGGCGACGATCCGCGGACCGTCGCTAACCGGGTACGGATCGCTGCACGGTCCGGGATTGTCGTAGAGATCGAAGCCCGAGAAGAACTCATCGTCGGGCGTGATGCAGTTGTCGATCGCCGCCTCGGGCCGGGTCGCGTCGAGCCGGTCGAGAATGTTCTCCTGCGGATCGGACCCAGCGAGCGCGGTCAGCCAGTCGTCCAGCACTCCGATCGTACCGAGACCGAGCGCGCCGCCGAGGAAGCTGTCGACCAACGAAGCCCCCGCCGGATCGCGGGTCCATATGCTGAAGCCCGGAGTGTTCGCTCCGTCCGCGAGACGCAGTCGCTCCCTCATCGCAAACACACGAACCCGGTCGTGAATGTCGCTCTGGTCGTCGGTCCAGATGTCGGTCGTGATGAAGGGAATCTCGCGCAAGGCGCTGTCGCCGGTGACCACACGACCGGTTTCGTAGACGATCCGCAGCGTTTCGTCGTCCACCCCGCTGCGCTCCGGCTGCAAGAAACCATCCGGATCGAGGCCGCCGATCAACGCGTTGAGCTCGAGGAACTGCTCGACCGAGATCGCCCCTTCGTTGAGTGCAGCCAAGCCGTACTGCACACCCACGTTGTCCCAGGGGCGCCGCCCAAATCCGGTCGCGGGATCAATGCCAAGGATGTTGACGTTGGTGTCCTGCACGGTGCAGCGCAGGCCGTCCGGATTGGCGACGGGGTCGTAGACCAAAGCCGGGTCCAAACTCGGGAGATCCGGCACGCCCGGCAGGGCCCCCGCAAGCCCGACCTCACAGCCCTCGGTTGCCCGCACTCCGGGCGCAAAGCTCTGCTCCCAGAGGCCGCACGTTCCCGAGGTGAGGTGGCCGTTCACCGCCCGCCTCTCGGCATCGCTCCAATCGGCGCCGGCCTCCGATGCGTAGAACGCCACGAGCAACGAGCAGTCGAGGACTCCGAGGGATGTCGTGACCACGTCCGGGAACGGGACCGTCGTCCCAAGTGCGTCGAGCAACCCGGGATAGTTCTGGCCGATCAGGTGCTGCTGGATCGCGCCACCGGATCCGCCCTGGCCGATGGTCATCTCGGGCACGCCGTAGCGCTCCGTGAAGTACTCCTTCACCATCAGGACGGTCTCGGCCGACAGCGTATCGTTGCAGTGAACCTGAAGCGTATTGAAGGTCGACGTCGCAAAGGCGTATCCGGCCGCCAGCGCGTCCGCACTCGGCGCCCCCTGCAACTTGAAGCCCTGCGAGTACGTCGTTCCGCAACCGCCGCCGAATTGGTAGATCAAGCGGCGATTCCATTGCGACGAATCCCATTCGGGTTCCTCCGGCGCCGGGTCGAGGACCGTGATGGTATAGATCCCTCGGTTGATGGTGCCTGACTCCTCGCGAATGATAAAAGGCAGGCCGCTATCTTCGAGGATCTCGACGTCCTCCGGGATCCGGGCCGGATCCGCGAGCGGTTGAAACTCACCCTCCAGATCGCGATACCGCCAATTCACCACGGTCGCAGCCGAGCAGTTCTCGTCGAGCGGCGGACCAAGGCCGCTGGCTTCCGTCGTACAAACCGGCAACGGCATGTGCGGGCCGGAGAAGATCGGGCCGACGATCGGATAGTTGACGACCTCGACGGACTCGGCGACTCCATCGACTTCGACTTCGACCCGATTCTCGCCGTCGATCAGCCCCTCGACCAGGGCGGCGTAGCGTCCGTCCGGCAGCATCCGCAGAGCCGGCGTCACTTCGGTCTCGTTCAGGCGTACGATCAACCCGTCGAGGCCGCCGCCATCAGGCATGCGAAAGGCAACGAGCACATCCCCTCCGCTGACCATATCGGCACGGTCCGAAGCAACTTCGAGCGCGATGCGGGTCGACGTCCCTCCATCGTCGTCGTCACCGCAGGCGCTGAGCGCAAGCGCAGTGCAAAGACAAGCTCGCAGCAGGTTGTGTAGGTTCATAGAACTCCCATCTACGGTCGACTCGCGCGCCGGCGACGACGCCAGTCGGTCAATCGTCGCGAGGCTCGCGACCTTCCGGGTAATCGGGGTAGCGTCGCACGGGCCGGCGCCGCAATCGATCGCGATCGAGCTGAGCGAGGACATCGCGGCGACTGACCTGACCGATGAGCTGACCGTTTTCCAGCACCGGCAACCGGCGAATCCGGTGGCGGACGAAGGCCGCGGCGATCGAGTAGATGTCCGTCGACGGCTCGATGGTATGGCTGAGCTCATTCATCAACGCTCCTACCGTCGTCTCCGCGTAGTGCCCGTGGTCGTGAAACTCGCCTGCCGCAATGACCCGGAGGCAGTCGTGCTCCGAGAGCATTCCGACCAGGCCCCCTTGCGCATCGACGACCGGGGCGCCCGAAATATCGCGCTCGAGCAGCAACGCGATGGCCTCGAATAGCGGCATCTCCGGGCGCAGCGTCACCAGGTTGCGCGCCATGAGGTCGCGGGCGGTCGCGATCTTGGGAGCGGTCATCCAACCGTCTTGCGAGCGCGACAGGCCCGCGCCGCCCATGCACTGCAACGACAGTCGGCTTCTCCCCCACACGAAGCCCGCAACCTCCGTCCGTCGATCACCAGGCCGAGACCGAGCGCAGACACCGCCAATCCGAACCCCAAAAAGGCAGCGATGAAGGTGGCCATGAATTGAGTTCTAACGCGGATTCCGGGTCAGGGCCAAGACCTTGCGAGTCCCGCCGCGGCGGCATTGTCGAATGTGCTGCTCGCAACTTCCTCGAAGCCGTCGTCGCGCCTGAGTAGGAAGAGCACCGCCAGCCTGCGCTCCTCGGCCAAGCGCAACCCCTCCGAGACGCCCATGACACTGAGCGCCGTCGCCAGAGCATCGGCCACAGCAGCCGACGGGTGGAGCACGCTGACCGACGCGACGTCGCTGGAAATCGCCGTCCCCGTGCGCGGATCGATCACGTGGGATACGCGACGCCCCTCGCGCTCGTAGTAGTTTCGGTAGTCGCCGGAGGTTGCAAGCGCCAGTTCCGAGAGTGTCACCTCGCGCTGGACCGTGCCGCGTCGGAACACTGGACGTTCGATTGCGATCCGCCAAGGCCTGCCATCCGCTCGCCTCCCGACAGCACGCAAATCGCCGCCCAGCTCGAAGAGCACATCCGGATATCCACCCTTGACCAGCGCGTCGACGACGCGATCGACGGCATACCCCTTGGCGATCGCCGACAGATCGACAGCCAACTCCGACGCCGTCTTGGAAATCGAAGCGCTTCCGCGATCGACTCGCAGCTTTCGATACCCCACGCGATGCCTCAGCTCGGCAAGCCGGCGCGCCGAGGGAGGCGCCGCAACCGGACCTGCCGCCCCGAAGCCCCACGCGTCGACCATGGGGCCGACGGTGACGTCGAAGGCGCCGCCGGTCATCTCGCTGATCTCGCGAGCGAGGGCCAGCACCTCGATCGTCGGCGCAGAGACTGTGAAACGGTCCGTCGAAGACCAGCGATTGAACCTGGACACCTCCGACTCCGGGTCGTAGGTCGACATGAGCTCGTTGACGACCTGCAACTCGGCATCGATGAGAGATTCGATCTTCCCGCGGTCGCCGCTTGCGCCGGCGACCTTGGCGGAAAAGGTAGTTCCCATGGCACGCCCACGCAGCTCCAGGGCGGACTGCGAACGCTCGCCCAATCGATGCACCCCCGCGGCGCAAGCGATCAAAACCACCATGGCCGCGATCACACGCAACGCAGCCGCGCCGCCGCTACGCCCCGAAATCGTCGAAGAGAACATTCTCGTCCGGGACCCCGAGGCTCGAGAGCATCGCTCGGCACGCGTTGAGCATCGCCGGCGGACCGCAGATGTAGAATTCGATCTCTGCCGGCGAGGGGTGGCTCTTCAAATAGCGTTCGAACAACACCTGATGAATGAAGCCCGTGGCCCCACCCCACTTGTCCGCGGGAAGCGGTTCCGAAAGAGCCAAAGTCCACTCGAAGTTCTCGTGGTCCCGCGCCAAGGCATCGAAATCGTCCACATAGAAGGCCTCGCCAAGACTGCGAGCGCCATACCAATACGTCAGCCTTCGCAACGTGCGACGCTGCAACAGTTGGTCGAAGATATGCGAACGCATCGGCGCCATCCCCGCGCCGCCACCGATGAAACACATCTCGCGATCGCTTTCGAGCGCATGGAATCGGCCGTACGGTCCGCTGACGGTCACCGCGTCTCCGGGTCGCAGTGAGAAAAGGTACGAAGAAACCACACCGGGAGGAGCCTCGGGGATCTCGAGTGGGGGCAATGCGATCCGAACATTCAGAATAATCTCGCGCTCGCCCGGAAAGTTCGCCATCGAATACGCCCGCTCGGTCGGCTCTTCGGTACCGGCCCGCAACGAACGAAGTCCAAGGCGCTCCCATTCGGCGACATAGCGCTGGTCGACCGCGATGTCCTCGTAATCGAGCCCGTACTCGGGACATTCGATCTGAACGAAACCGCCGGACTTCATGCCCATCTCTTCGCCGGCCGGCAGTTCCAACACCAGCTCCTTGATGAAGGTCGCGACATTTCGATTCGACCGCACGCGACAACGCCAGCGCCGGACGCTGAGCAGGTCTTCCGGCAACTCGACCGCGATGTTGCTTCGCACCTTGAGCTGGCAGGCAAGACGAACCCCCCGCTTGGTCTCGGCTCGCCCGATCACCGTCGCCTCGACCGGCGGCGCCGGCCCTCCGCCGTCGATGACTCGAACGCGACAAGCGCCACAGGTGCCCTTTCCACCGCATGCGGACGCCACGAAGATGCCTTCCGCCGCCAGGGTCGACAGCAACGAGCGCCCCCCCTCCACCTGGAGCGTCCGCGCTGGGTCGTCGTTGATGCGAAGCTCGACCGGGCCGACGTCGAGAAGCAGCCGCCGCGCCAGCAAAAGCACACACACGAGCACGAACACGAGCCCGGTAAACACCACCAGCGAGAGCGCAATCGTCAACATCTCACCGACCGACTCCGCCGGGGCCGATTATGGATCGTCGTGCGTTCACTACATCCCCGAGAACGCCAGGAAGCCGAACGACATCAATCCCACCACCAAGAACGATATGCCTAGTCCGCGTAGGGACTCGGGCACGTCGCTGTAGCGAAGCTGCTCGCGGATCGCCGCCAACGCAACGATCGCGATGGCAAAACCCAGCCCCGACCCGGTGCCGAACACAAAACTCTCGCCCAGTGAGTAGTCTCGTTCGATCATGAACAACGAGCTACCTAGAATTGCGCAGTTCACGGCGATCAGCGGCAGGAACACCCCGAGCGCCGCGTACAGGCGCGGCGAGCTCCTTTCGATCGCCATCTCGACGATCTGGACCGTGGCGGCGATCGTCCCGATGAGAATCATGAACGTCAGGAACGACAGGTCGACCTCCTCCGCACCCGGAATCCAGGCGAGCGCTCCGTCGGCGAGCAGCGCGTGGTACAAGACGTGATTGAGCGGGCAAGTAATCGCAAGAACAAACGTCACTGCCAGCCCCATCCCCAAGGCGGTCTCGACCCTCTTCGAAATCGCCAGGAACGAGCACATGCCCAAATAGAACGAGAGCGCGACGTTCTCCGTGAAGATCGTCTTCACCAACAGCGCGCCGAATTGCTCAGGCATCGTCGACCTCCTCGCGCTGCTCCGGCTTCCAGACTCGGATTGCCCAGACGCAGCATGCGATGAGTAGGAACCCGGTCGGCGCCAATTCCATCAACACGTTGGGCTCGTACCAGCCTCCGTCGTGCACCGTTGTGAGCACGCGATAGCCGAGAACCGTGCCCTTTCCGAACAGCTCGCGCACAAACGCGACCGTCAAGAGGATCAAACCGTACCCCATGGCGTTGCCGACGGCGTCGAGCAGACTCGGTAAGGGCGGATTTCGGATCGCATACGCCTCCGCTCTCCCCATCACCATGCAGTTGGTAATGATCAGCCCTACGAAAACCGAGAGGCGAAGACTGACGTCGAAGAAGTAAGCCTTGAGGACCTGGTCGGTAACGATCACCAGCGTCGTCATGATCGTGAGCTCGACGATGATTCGGATATCGGACGGAATCCTGCGGCGCAGGGCGCTGATCGCAACGCTGGAACACGACATCACGAAGAGGACCGCGACGGTCATCACCAGAGCCGTCGCGACCTGCTTGGTCACCGCCAACGCCGAACAAATCCCGAGCACCTGCAGGGCGATCGGATTGTTGTCGAACAGAGGGTCGAGCAAGGTATCGCGGTGAGGTGACTTCATGAAGCCTCTCGCGCGCGCCGAGCGCTCAAGAAAGGACCGAAGCCCTGATCGCCCAACCAGAAGCGGACGAGATGGGTCACTGCGTCGCCCGTCAACGTCGAGCCCGAGATCCCATCCACATTGTACGGGTCTTCCTGCACGGATCCCGCCTTTCCTTTTACGACCGAGATACGCGCTTCACCGGCATCGTCGAAAGCCAGGCGCCCTTTCCAAAGGACCTGCCAGTCCGCCGACTCGACCTCAGCGCCATAGCCCGGTGTCTCCGAGTGCTCGTAGAATGTAATTCCGCGAATCGTCCGCCCGTCGCCCGCGATCGCCAGGAATCCCCGCATATCGCCCCATAACCCCTTCCCCTCGATCGGCAGGACGTAGGTCTCGACGCCGCTCGCGGCGTGGCGCACGAAGATCCGGGCGAGCGTGGGAACTCGCTTGATCCCGGCCGGGTTGTCGTCCACCTCGCGGCTCGACTCGGGGTCGCGAGCGGCCTTCTCCTGATCGAAAGCGACCGCGTCCGAACCTTCGTAGAACCGACCGCTCTGCAGCTCCACCAAACGCGCTTCCAATCGACTGAAAAGACGCTCCGCGATGTCCTCTCGCGAGAGCTCTTCTTCCTCGCCGATCAACCCGGCAACCGATAGGATCTGCCGCCCCTGACCGAGCATGCGGCGGTTCGCCTGCTGCCGCTCGTACAACGTCACCGAAACGGTGGATACGATCAGCGAGCAAACCGCACAAAGACCGACGGCAAAGAGCAGCTTGTATGTGACGCTAAACTGCAAGTCGTTTCTCCCGGCGTCGGACGTGCAACCGAATCGAAACGTAGTTGATGAGCGGCGCGAATACGTTCATGAAGAGGATCGCCAGCATCATGCCTTCGGCGTACGTCGCGTTGGCGACGCGGATCGCGATCGCGAGGGCTCCCACTCCGAAACCGTAGACCAGTCGACCTGATTCGGTGAACGGGGATGAAGTCGGATCTGTCGCCAAGAAGACGGTGGCGAATGCCCAGCTCCCCAACACCGCGTGCCAGTGGAACGGCAGCGATGCCATGATGTCACTCGGTCCGCTCGTCGCTGCGGACGCAAACGAGCACGCCAAGGTACCGAGCGCAATGCCGACCATCGTCCACACCGAAGCCAACCCAGCCGCCAGCAGAACGATCCCTCCGAGGGCGATTGCGAGAACGGAAGTCTCACCCATCGAGCCGGGAATGAAACCGAGAAAAGAATCCCACCACGACACCTCGGCGAAGGGCGGCCTCTCGAGCATCGCCCGGCTCAAGGGTGTGGCACCGGAGTATCCGTCGACTGAGGCCGTCGATGCGGCTACCCAGGGGGCGTCGCCGCTCATCCCGGCAGGATAAGCGAAGAACAGGAAGGCTCGCCCGAGAAGCACCGGGTTGACGAAGCCCATGCCCGGGCCGCCGAAGACCTCCTGCCCGAACAGCGTTCCGAACGACGCTCCCAAGACGGCCTGCCAGAGCGGTGTCGTCGGCGGCAGTGTAAGCGCGAGAAGCAACGCAAATAGGCGCCAGGTGTCGCTCTGCGGTCGCTGCCTGAGACGCGCGTTCGCGCCTTCGACGATCCATGCACCGACGGCGCAGGCAAACAGAAGCGGGAGAAAGTAGACGACGCCGAGAGCGACGCACGACCCGAGACTGCTTGGGTCGAAGGGAATCGCGAGCGCCTCGAGCAACGCCCCTCGACCATCCGCCAAGGGGGTGGCGCCGGCGGCGATCGCGAGGTTGGCCTGCAACCCCGTATTGTACAACGCCATCGCCACACACGGCAGCAAGGACGCGGTGAAGATCAATTCGATTCGCGCCAAATCGAACGAGGCGCGTACGTGCGGCCCGCCCCCGAGCGCGCGCGTAGGACTCGAGTCAGACGGTGGCCGCATCTGCCTCACGATCCCAATCTTCGGCGATCCGGTCGAGCGTCCGCCGCAACATGGCGCCGTAGTCGTTGCCCGCCGGGCAGACGTAGCTACACAACGCCAGGTCCTCTTCGGAAAGCTCTAAACAGCCGAGCCGTTCGGCCGATTCGAGGTCGCCGGAGGCAAGCGCGCGCAAGAGAAAGGTCGGAAGAAGGTCGAAGGGAAAGACTCTCTCGAATCTTCCGATCGGCAGAATCGGCCCAGTCGTGCGTCCGCGCAGAGCCCGCGACGGGCGCCACAACCCGCACACTTGGTCGTGGTAGCGACCGAGGAAGCCGGTTGCGGAATCGACAACCGCTCGTCCGCTGAGTACCGATCCCGAAACGAGCGAAGCGTCGTCTTCGCCCAGCTCGCCGTGGGTCAGGTCGCTGAGACTCGCCCCGAGCCGGCTCCGAACCAGGCGAGGACGGGTGGCGGCGGGTCCGCCGAGGGCGAGGGTTCGCTCGACCGGCAGCACGCCCGTCCGCGCGAGCTCTCCGATCGCGATGACGTCTTGGTAGCCGATCGTCCAAGCCACCCGCCCAACTCCAACTGGGTGCAGCTTGTGTACGTGCAACCCGGCAGAGCCGGCGGGATGAGGCCCCGAGAATCGCTCGATTCGAGCTTGCGCGTCGCCGAGCTCGATCTCGTCTTCGCTCCCGGCACACACATAGGTCAGCCCAGCGGTCAGCCGCGACAGCAAGACGACGCCCGCTCGAAAGTCCTCCGTCGCTTTCCCAATCGACACGCTCGGCTCGGCGGCGAGAGGCTCGCTGTCCATCGCATTCACGAACAATGCCGCCGGCGATGTCGCAGGGTGGGGAATGCGATCGAACGGGCGCGAGCGGAGAGCGGTCCACAAGCCGGATTCGGTCAGCAGAGCACGCACCGACTCGGCATCGAGGTCGGTCGGGCGCTTGGAAGTGTAGGATTCGAACGGAGAACAGCGCGGACGCCCGCTACGCTCTCCAGCGTCCAGCTCGATGACAATCGAGCGAAGCTCACCGCGCTCGCGGCGCAGAAGCGAGGAGACACGCCCGGCCCCGGGAGCGGTGTAGCGCACCCCCGGAGTGGCGAGGTCTTCGAACAGGAGCTGGCCACGCGCGACCTCGTCGCCCTCCGCTACGACGAGCCGGGCGCGCAAGCCGGGATAGTCGTCACCGACCAGCCCGACGCGACGAACCTCGGCGCCGCCGTCGACGACCTGTTCCGGTGCCCCGTCGACCGGGACGTCGAGCCCTGCGGAGATCCGATGTACACCCATCACACTCGCTCGCGACCGCAGCGTTCAAGACCCGTGACCTTGCACGGAACGACCGTGCTTGCGAGCGCAACTAGCAACGCGATTCCCACACTTCGGAAACTAGCCAAAGGACAAATCGCGATAGCCGGCAACGGGTACCTGTCAGTGCTTGCCGTGAAATATCTGAATCGTCATGTCGACGTCGCGATGCTGGATGCGCCAGCCGTCATCCGTACGCACCAGTCGATCCCGGTAGTAGCCCGAGTTGGTGATCGTCGTCTGGCGACCATCCTTGTGCTTGCGAGCCATCGGGGCGGTGAAACAACAAGTCGAGCGTGCCTCATCCCCGTCGACCTCGATGATCTCGTTCGAAATGACGTGGAGATTCAGCGGCCAGTCTTTCAGCGTCGCATCCAACCACTCGAGCATCTCGCGATGATGACCGAGCTTCCCCCCCGAGCCGACGCTGGTGTAGTCGATCGTGCCGTTCTCGCTGAAAACCTGCTCGCGCAGATCCCAGCGGCGACCGTCGACCATCAAGGAGTAGCGGTACAGGCACTCCTTGATCGCCAGCTTATCCTCGACCGTCGAGCTCAATTCGTCCTCCAGTCTACCGCCCCCGGCCGCCTTCAGATTCCGTCTGGCGCCTCCGGCGCGACATCCTCGATGTGGTGCGTCGAGGCTGCGTCGAAGAAGTTGGCGAGCAACTCGACGACCGTCTCGTTTTTGTAGTCCGAGTGCGACCCCAGCGGATCGATCCATCCGACCGTGTAGTCGAAGCGTGGCTGATTGTAGCTGCCGCCGAAGACTCCTGTCTCGATGAAGTCGGTCGCGTCTACCATCACGATGCCGCTACAGCGCGGCAAGCCGCATTCCGAATCGCGGCGAGACTCTTGAATCTCCTCCAGCGTGTATACGCTCGACGGAATGTCACCGACCAGCGCCGGCGTTCGCAAACGTCCGACCGACTCGTTGAGCGCTCCGAGATTGAAGAACCCCTTACCGCGTTGTCCCCAGGGAATCTCCGGTTCGGCCCAGTTCCCGATCATATCGACCCCGATCTCCAGAACCGGCAGTTGGGCGAACGAATCCATGATGTGGGTCCCCGGTTGTTGAGACAATCCGTGGCCCTGAACGTACAGGTAGTTGATCGGCGTCGTCAGCACGCCGGAGAACAGCGCCACCGGCACGCTGAGCAACTCGGCGCCGGCTCGGAGAGCCATGTAACCGGATCGACTCACGACTTTCGCGCCGGTGCGCACGACCGACCCCGTCACCGTGGTGCCGTCGCTATCGAGTATGTCGACCGCACCGCGGCCCATGCGTCTGGTGGGCTCGGCGACGACATCGGTTGCGTCGTGGAAACGGTAGCGGAAAAGCGCTTCGAAGGAGGTAAAGGTCGACGTATTGACCAGCAGATTGGCGACCGGAAATAGGCCGCCGACTGCGTGGTCGTGCTCGCTCTGGGTTACCAGGATCGGATACTCCGCGTCCCGATGCAGACTGCCCTGTGAGATCGCCGGCTGCATGAGCATGGCGCCACGAACGTAGTCGCGCCCGACGAAGGGGTCCGCCGACACCGGCATGAAGACGACTTTGTCCTGCATCAGCTGGGAAACGATCCGGGTTCCAAACGAGTGCCCCGCGAGGAATACGTCCGGGGTTCCCTCTCCGTTCGGGAATGCATGCGTGAATATTTCGTTCAGTGCCTCGCGCAAGCCGCCGAACCCGATACGATCGGCCGTCGCCGCTTTCGACCAGAACGATACCGGAAAGAGCAAGAGGTCCGGCACGGAGGACGCCAGCGTCGCCAGCGCGGGAAACGGCATGATGTCGTTGAACAGCTTTCTGAATCCCGACTGCGCGGAATCCCAACCGACCGCAATGACGACCGACCTTGGCACTGGTCGATCGGCCGGTGCGTGCGAAGCCAGCTCTTTCAGCAGCTCGTAGTACGTCGCGTACGAAGACTCGCCGTCGTTGGACCATCCGTAACTGAAGATGACGATTCGATCGATGTTGGGATCGGCTGCGATCTCGCGTTTGGCGAGAGCGACCTCGGCCGGATTCGAGACCTCGCCCCAACGATTGAAGCTGATGATGAATAGCTTGGGCAGGGGAGCTTCGGTTTGCACTTCGACCGCGCTTGCCGGGACGGCCGAGCCGCCCCCCGCCACCAAGAAGAGAAGAAAGCCGACGACGAGCGAACGCAGGTGCTTCCACTCCCACCGCTCGCATCGACCTTGTCGCGGGACTAATGGCATGATTCCCCCTTTCACGGCTTACCCCTATCCAAGGCCGCCGGATTTCGCTAGCCACAGGGGTTCGCCCAGCTCGATAACGAAAAGCTCGCGGAGACCTCCATGAGAACTCTCAAAATTTCGGCCGGCATGGTCTTGGGCTCAGCGCTACTGGCGTCCTGCTCGTACAATCCAGTCAACCAACGGCCCCAAGTCATTCTGACATCCAAGGCCAAGGAGCAGTCGCTCGGCGAGCAGGAGGCCGAGAAGGTCAAGGCGACGATGGGCTTGGTCGAGGAGCGCACGCTGACCGAGTACATTGATGCGATCGGCCGGCGTCTGGTCGCTCAGACATCGGACGAGGGCTTCGACTTTCACTTCCACGTGGTCAACATGAAGCAGCCCAACGCATTCGCGCTACCGGGCGGCAACATCTACGTCTCGCGTGGCATCCTCGCGCTCGCCAACTCCGAGGACGAAGTAGCGGGCGTCGTCGGCCACGAAATCGCCCATGTCGTCGGCCGACACACCGGGGGCCGCATCACTGCGGGTGCTCCACTCAAGATCATTACCGGCATCCCAGCCGCCGTCACCGGGATCATCAGCCCAGCCGTCGGCAACTTGATCGGCGGCATAGGCGGACTCACGGAGGGACTACTGCTGTCGCCCTATGATCGCAATCAAGAGCGGGCCGCCGATCGCTTCGGGCTTGAGCTCGCCGCCAAGGCGGGATGGGACCCGGGCGCGCTCGCGGAGATCCTTCACGCACTCGAAAGGGAGGAAGATCTAGAAGGCAACGCGAGTCGGGGCTTTGACTTCTTCGCTTCTCATCCGAAGACACCGGAGCGCGTCGCAAACACCAGTAAGCATGCGAAGAACCTGGAGAAGGCACCCGGCGAATCAATCGCGCCGACCAGGGAGCAGTTCCTCGCCAAGATCGAGGGCTTGGTCTTAGGGGATGACCCGGCGGCCGGCATATTCGAAGAAGAGCTGTTCATCCAACCCGACATGGGCATCGCTCTGCAGTTCCCGAAAGGCTGGAAGACGTACAACGGCCCGACTCAGGTCATCGGTGCCGCGCCCGACGAAGACGCCATCGCCGTCCTGGAGATCGCCGGCGAGGGGGACGATCCCAGCGAGGTGGCACGCGCCGCCGCCAAGGCGCGCGGCATCGACCCCGACCGACTCACTCACGACGTCAACATCAACGGCCTCACGGCCGTACGTACCAAGAAACTGACTGGCCGCAGCGGCCGCCGCGACGTGACCATCGAGGCGACCTGGGTTGCGCACGGCGGCAACGTTTACCAGATCATCTGTGCCACCACACCCGACAAGGCAGACAGCTTTCACGAGGATTTCCTGAAAACCGCTCACAGCTTCCGGGCCGCTACCACCGCAGACCGCGCGCTGGTCAAGGTCACCAAGCTGCGTACGACGAAGGCGCGCGCGGGTGAGACAGTCACGCGCATCGTGGAAAGAACCGGGTCGAAATGGGACGCCGATATGGCGGCGATCGCCAATGGCGTTCAAGTCGACACCGCGTTGGAAGCGGGAACGCTGGTCAAGCTCGCGATCGAGGAACCCTACCGCAGCAAGTAGCGCCCGGGTGAGGGCTCTTTGCCGCTACGGCGACGCCGAGCCCCGGAACGGCCCAATAATGAAACGGCACGACCTGTGGCCGCGGCCGGGAGGCCCCCGGCCGGCTTCTCGAGCGGGCGACTACTTTGGAGGAAAATCGGCCAGGATCGCGGCGACTGCCTTGCGGACGCGTTCGTTGCGCTCCTCCGGCGTACCGCCTTCGTGCACTCGCGACTGGCCCGAACCCCGCCAGATCAGATCGTCCTTTTCTCGATCGATGATGTCGATCAGCAACGTCCCTTGCTCATACTGATCGACCCGAGTTTCGGTCGCATACACGCCGCCCCATCGACCGTATCCGTACGTCGTGGGCACCGAGGTAACGTCGACTTTGGACTGCACCCCGACGTGAAAGTTCACGAAGAAGTCGGCCTCGGCATCCTCGACCTTGCGAAAGCCCTTGAAGACGAGCTCGTTGTCGACCGCGCTTTCGACCCTCGACGCCAAGAGTGGATTGTCGACGCGTGGGTCGCCGGTGTTCTGGCGCTCGGTCGGTGGTAGCCAGGCATAACCACTCAGGGACTGGAAGTCGGCGTTTGGGTCGTAATCCGCGTCGACCTTGATTCCCGAGCATCCTCCGGCCAACAGCCCGAGCGCTACCAAAATCGGAACAATTCGTCTCATCTGCACGTACCTTTCCGAGCCGCTACTGGGACGCAGCCGGCAATTCCTTGAGAATCCGCCTCACCGCATCCGCGACTCTCGCGCGCCGCGTCTCGCGATCCGCCTTGAACTTCACCGCCGCCCGCGCCTGACCGCGCCAAACGTTCTTGTCCAACTTCGGATCGACCAGATAGAGG
>JANQHZ010000588.1 GCA_028282445.1 Candidatus Binatia bacterium
TTGCGGCTGATCGGCGGACTCATCGGGCCGATCTCGGGCGAAATCCTGGTCGACGGCGAGGACATTACGAACCTGCGCGACTCCGCCCTCAGTCGCGTCCGGAACAAAATCGGCATGCTCTTCCAGGGCGGCGCCCTACTCGATTCGCTGAGCGTGTTCGACAATCTAGCCCTCCCGTTGCGCGAGCACAGCGACCTCGACGAAGGCCGGATCGCCGACGAAGTCCACGAACGACTCTCGTCGGTAGGCCTGCGCGACACCGATTCGCTGCTTCCGAATCAGCTCTCGGGGGGAATGCGCAAGCGCGTCGCGCTGGCACGTGCCATCATCCGAAAACCGATGATCCTGTTGTGCGACGAGCCCTTCTCCGGCCTCGATCCGATCTCGACGCGCCAGATCGAAGCTCTGCTCGTCGACATCAACCGCAAACGCAAGATTACCATCGTCACCGTGTCGCATCACGTCGATTCGACCATGCGCATGGCGGGTAGAATCATGATCCTGCTGCCGGAGGGGCTCGTGGTCGGAACACGAGACGAGCTGCAGAACCACAGCGACCCCCGGGTCAAGGCATTCCTGACCGCCGACCGCGACCACCCCACCGACGCCGCCGGCGCGGTCGAGGTTCCCCCCGGGGTGGCGAGCTGATGGCGGGCTTGGTCACACGCCTTGGCGCCCGCTCGGTCGATTTCATCGAAGAGCTCGGTCGCACCAGCATCTTCGCCGGTCGCGTGGCGTTCGCCGCGCTTCGGCCGCCACTGCGCTTGCAGCGCTTCGTCGACGAGGTCTTCTACCTCGGGGTGCTGTCGTTGGTAATCATCTGCGTCTCCGGCTTGGCGGTGGGGGCGGTGCTCGGGCTGCAGGGCTACAATACGCTCGAGCGATTCGGTGCCACCGACTCCCTGGGAACCGTCGTCGGCCTCAGCTTGATTCGGGAGCTCGGCCCGGTGCTGACCGCACTGCTGACCACCGGAAGAGCCGGATCGGCGACCACCGCGGAGATCGGAACGATGGTCGCAACCGAACAGCTCGACGGCCTTCGCATGATGTCGATCGACCCGATGCACTACGTCGTCATGCCGAAAGCGCTGGCCATGATCTTCGTCATGCCGCTGCTCTCGGCCCTGTTCATCGTCTTCGGGATCTGGGGCGGTTACTTGATCGGAACCTACTGGGGCGTCGATCCCGGCAGCTACGTGACCGGACTGGAGTCTTCCGTGACTTTCCGCGACGACATCGTCGGGAGCATGCTCAAGGCGGTGATCTTCGGCGTCCTCGTCGGGATCATCTCGACCTATCGCGGCTACACCAGCGCCCCGACCTCGCAAGGAGTCAGCGCCGCGACTACCACCACCGTGGTCGAGGCTTCGGTCTCGATCCTCATCTTCGACTACTTCATCACCGCGTTGTGGGGGATTTAGAATGAGACCCAACCAGACACGCGACACCGCCGTCGGCCTGTTCGTCCTGGCCGGCTTGGCCGCCATTGCCTATCTGTCCTTCCAGCTCGGCGGAGTTGAGATCCCCGGCGACAAGACAATTCGAATCTACGCCAACTTCGACGAAATCGGCGGCCTCAAGACCCGCGCGCCGGTCGTGATCTCCGGGGTCCATGTGGGCAAGGTTCACGAAATCAACCTTGCCGACGACTACCGAGCCCGCGTCGCCATCGACGTCGCGGCCAACCTCGAGCTGCCGGTCGACTCCTCGGCATCGATCGTCACCTCCGGGGTGCTCGGAGATCGCTATATCTCGATCCAGCTCGGCGGCGAGGACATGTTTCTCGAGGATGGCGAGGATATCGAGTTCGTCGAATCCGCCGTCGTTCTCGAACGGTTGATCGGCCAACTGATCCACAACACCAACGTCGAATCCGACGACTAGAGGCCTGCTTCGCAACAGCTTTCATGATCGGTTACAGTTCCAAGATGCGCCTCATCCAGCTCGCGATCGCCCTCCTCCTCCTGAGCGGCACGGCCGCGCCGGCCTTGGCAAACGACGCAAACGATCCGCTCGAGGGACTCAATCGCAAGACCTACGCCCTCAACGAGTGGCTCGATCGCAATATCCTCGGCCCGGTAGCCCGCGGCTGGAAGTTCATCACCCCTGGGATCGTGCGCAGCTCAATCCAGAACTTCGACGACAACCTGCGCTCCCCCGTCATCGTCGGCAACGACATCCTGCAGTGGAAATGGCGGGCGGCTGGGGAACAGGTAGCGCGCTTCAGCATCAATACGACCATCGGCATTCTCGGGTTCCGCGACGTCGCGGTCGGCTGGGGACTGGAGAAGCAGTTCGAGGATACGGGGCAGACCTTCGGCGTGTGGGGAATCCCACCCGGCCCCTACATCGTGCTGCCGGTATTCGGACCGTCCAATCCGCGCGATATCGTCGGCATCGCCGGCGACAGCATCCTGTCGATCTACTGGATCTTCGCACCCTGGTACGCCTCTTTCAGCTACCGCACGGTGGACGTGATCAACGATCGCGCGGTTTTCGACGAGCAGATCGAGAGCACTCGAGCCGCCGCGCTCGATCACTACGTGTTCATTCGCAGCGCCTATCGGCAACGCAGGGACGCTCTGATTCGAGACATGAGCGCCGAGGAGAGCGAGGACGATCTGTATGAGCTCGACGACGACCTCTACGATTTCGAGGACGATGAAGAGTAGCCTCCGCGCCGTGCTCGCGGCCGCCGGGCTGATTGCGATCCTGTCGCTGACGGGCGGCCCGGCTCGCGCGCAATCGACCCCGAGCGAGGTGATCGAAACCGTTTCCAGTCAGGTCCTGGCCGTCCTGCGTGAACGCAGCGTGGAAAGCTCGATCCGCCGAACCAAAGTCGAGGAGATCATCTACCGCTACGTAGACTTCGAAACGCTCTCGCGTCTGGTCATGGCCCGCAACTGGCGCAAGCTATCCGACGCTGAGAAGAGCGAGTTCATGCGGGAGTTCAAGAAACATCTTTCCAATACCTACGGCGACAACATCGACAACTATCGCAACGAGAAGGTCGCCATCCTTTCCGAGCGCGAAGAGAAGCGCGGCGATGTCACGGTCAAGAGCACAATCGTTCGCGGCGGAGGCGGAGACGACGTGATGGTCGACTACCGCTTGCGCAAGCGCGACGACAATTGGCGCATCATCGACGTGGTGATCGAAGGCGTCAGCTTGGTCGCGAACTTCCGCTCGCAGTTCCAGGAGATCATCAGCAGCAAGGGCATCGACGAGCTATTGAGGCTTCTGCGCGAGAAAAATCTCGATCCGCCGGATTCGTAGCATGGCCGGCCTCGAGCCTTTTTCGCCGGACGCCGACTATTGCGTATATTGCCATGCCCCGGCGGCCGGCATGTGCGCCGAATGCGGCGCCCTCTGCTGCGTGGACTGCGTCGAGCTGGTGATGGGATGGACCACCCAGCGTGCCGTCTGCAACCCCTGTTCACACGGTAGCGAAACGGCGTCCGGCCAACGCTCGAAAGCTCCCTATTGGCTTGCCGCCATGATTCTCGCGGCACTCGGGACCATCTTTCTGCTGGCGCAGTGATTGACGCCGCCGCCGCCCGACCGTAGGGGTAGGTTGAGACCAGACGAGCTGGTCGGGCTCGAAGAAGATACCACGACGTGTTCCACTCCGAAGCTACCACCAACGACATCCGCGTTCGCGTCCACTCCCGCTATGTGCCCGAGCGCTCGGCGCCCGAGCAGGACGAGTGGTTCTTCATCTACACGGTCGAGGTCGCCAATCTCGGCGAAGCCCCGGCTCAGCTGATCAGCCGCCACTGGATCATCACCGACGCCGACGGCAAAGTGCAGGAAGTCAAAGGCCCCGGCGTGATCGGCGAGCAGCCTCGACTCGAAGCCGGCCAGTCGTTCACCTACACGTCCGCCTGCCCCCTCAAGACTCAGTTCGGCACCATGCACGGCACCTACCAGATGGTCGGCGACGACGGCGATCCCTTCGACGTCGAGATCGCGCCCTTCTCGCTGGGGCAGCCGAACGCAATCAACTGATCGAGCCTCGGCGCGGAGGCGCGGATACCGGGTCGCCCGCGGCGCGTGCGGCGAGAGTACCGTGAGCCTACCGGCGACGGCTCACTGGATCTCTCCCATCACCCAGCGACCGGTGTCCTCGGGGAGATCCGGAACGATCTCGAGGAACTGCTGGACGTCGTCGCCGACCAGGTTGGTGCCGAGGTTCTCCTTGAGGAAACCGTAGTAGTGGGTCGCGACACGCTCGCTCAACAAACCGCATCGGCGCAGCGTGGGGATCACGAAACCGGTGATCGGCCCGAGCCGACGTCCGGGCTTGGCGTTGCGGGTCAGCTCGTCCCGCTCCTCCTGCAAACTCTTCAGCAGCGCGGACGAATCGATACCGGCTTCCTCCCAGATCTTCAGCGCCTCGGTGAAGAAGGTCGAATTGTTGCGGCTATCGATCAACGTGCGCGAGGCCTCGAGCGCAAAGTCTTCGAGTTCGGTACGCTGCTCGTCGGTGAGCTGGGGAATACAGCGCGACACGTACTGGACTCCATAGGCGTGGTGGCGCGATTCGTCGCGCGCGACATAGGTGAGCAACTCTTTCAGCAGGGGTTCTTCGGTTAGGTTCCGCATCTCGCGAAAGCTGTAGAGCGCCAGCCCCTCGACGACGATCTGCATACCGACCAATTTCTTCAGCCAGTCGTCGGTCTTGAGCGTCTCATCCAACACGTCCTTGAGCGGGGCGGCGATCGGCCGCACCTCATCGAGCTTGTCGATATACTTGGCAAACACCTCGACATGCCGGGCTTCGTCCATCGTCTGGGTCGCGGCGTAAAACTTTGCGTCGGTGTGTGGCACTGCGTTGACGAGCTGCGCCGCGACCATCAGGGCCCCCTGCTCGCCGTGCAGAAAGTTGCTCAGTCGGAAGGCCGCCGTTCGCCGCGAAACGGTCGTCGTGATCTCGTCGTCGAGCGATTTCCAATACGACGTCTTCTCGATCGGAATCGCTACGCCGAGCCCCTCGCTCGAAAAGCACTCGGTGTCGATCGGCCGGTCCCAGTCGATCTCGCGCTCGGCGATCCATTGCGCCTCGTTGGCCTTGTCGTAGAGCCGACGGAGCTCTTCGACCTCCGGCTCGTAGTTCCACTGGTAAACGACCTTCATCGCCGTATCGAGGTCCGGCTCCTGGGTTTCCGTTACGACATTGAACTCCGACATTGATGCCTCCTGAAGTCGCGCATGAGCGACGAATATCGATCGATCGAACTACGAAGCGGCTTGAATTCGTTTTTTTCGGCCCGACGTGCCGGCGCCGTCCAAGATCGTCGCCAGCTCGCCCAAGCAGTCTACAAACTTGCCCAAAGCCGCCAAGGCCGCGTCCGGTTGGCCGGCATCGATGGCGGCGGTGCAGCGATCGATGAGGGGCACGAACACTTCCGGATCTCGGTTGATCTCCTGCCTGGCCTCGCGCAACGCCGGCAACGCCAGCAGGTTGCGCGTTTGACGCGCGAGCATCTGCCATACGCGATTGTGGGTCATGTCCGAAAGTACGACGATCACGTCGCGACACGCTCGAAAACGTTGCTCGCGATCGAGCGAACCATCCGCGATGACGTCGCGCAGACGGCAGATCTCGGCGATTTGCTCCGGACGACATCGCTCCACGGCCAAGCGCGACATCTCGAGTAGCAGCGGACGGATCACCTCGGTCGCATCCGCCAGCGCAGCGGCGTCGATGCGGCCACCGCGAAAAATCATCGGCGCCAGTAGATCGAGCGAGGCCTCGCCGACCGGAAGAACCGTCGCACCGTCTCCCTGGCGGACCGACACCAGCCCCAGCCCCTCGAGGACGCCGATCGCCTGCCTGAGCGACGTGCGGTTTACCTGAAATCGCTCGGCCAGCTCACGTTCGGGGGGAAGCTTGTCGCCGGCCGACAGTCGACCGTCCAGAATCGCGTCGCGCAACTGGTCTGCCACGTCTTCGTGAACCCGCCTGCGCTCCGGCGGTCGGAATCTGTCGTCTGGCGCAGCCACAACAGAACCAATGATTCATTGGTTCAACCAATTTGTCAACACGCCCCCGAAAGATGAACCACGACAATCCCGACCGTTGGGCACAATTTGGTTCACATAATCCGGGGCCCATGCTACCGACTGGGGACGCGAAGCTTCGGAAAGTACGTAACTGGAAGCAAGTAGGTAGGCGTTAAGGGGGTTTCATGGTCGGTCGAGTTCGTCCATTTCACGCGCTGGCTTTTGCGGTCTGCGTAATGCTGCTGCCGCAATCCAGCCCGGCGTCGTTCACCGCCTTCGAGAGCGGCCCGGTTCGCCCGATGGCGCTATCGCCCGACGGGAACACCCTGCTGGCGGTCAACACCCCCGACAATCGCCTCGAGATCTTTGCGGTTTCCGGCGGTTCGCTGACTCACACCGGATCCGTTCCGGTCGGCCTCGAGCCGGTCTCGGTCGCGGCACGTTCCAACACCGAAGTGTGGGTGGTGAACCACCTCTCCGACAGCGTCAGCATCGTCGACCTGGCGGCATCGCCGCCGCGGGTGATCCGGACCCTGCTGGTCGGCGAC
>JANQHZ010000267.1 GCA_028282445.1 Candidatus Binatia bacterium
GCCTTCAGCATCAGGGCGAGGTTGGTATTTCGGACGGTAACCTCGACAGCGATCGCGACCGAGTCCTGGCTCGGCATTCTGCTCCACCGCGTGGTCGCCAACGCCAACAGTTGCGCGGCCAGTGCGAGGGCCAGCAGTCCGGCGATCGCGGAAACTCCCTGCTGCATCGGGTCGACTCTGCCCGCTCCCGAAGCTCCGACGATCATCAGGAGGATGACGAAGAGGCTGAGACGGATCGCCCAGGTAGAGATGGTGTCGCGCTGCTCTGGAAGCCGCCAATGGATCACCATACCGATCGCGAGTGGCAGCAACAGGCACAACCCGATGTCGAAGACGACCCGCTCTGTCGGCATCGAGAAATCCGCCGGTAGTGAGCGAGTCGCGAGCAGTCTGAGAATGAGCGGGGTCGTCACCAGGCAGGCGGTCGTCGTGACCGCGGTCAATGCGATCGACAGCGCGATATTGCCGCGTCCGAGGTAGGTGACGACGTTCGAAATCGTGCCGCCCGGGACCGCAGCCACGAGGATCAGACCGGTTGCCACTCCCGGCGTCACCTCGAGAGATCGACCGACGGCCAAAGCGATCAGAGGTACCGCAATCAGCTGGATCAGCATCCCGATGATGAAGTTGCGTGGCGTGCGAAAGACGTTGAGGAAATCTCGAACGCTGAGCTTGGCGCCCATCCCGAGCATCGCCAGGGATAGCTGAGCCGCGGCGAAGGCGAACTCATTGCGCAGGTAGAAGTCGAACATCAGAGGAAGCTTTTCACCGGTCACCGTATGGTGTGGGGCTGCTCAGTACTTCCAAGTTTCGCATACGCGTGGGGTGAGCGGCGGGGAATCGGGCTAGGTTTGCAGCCGTGTTGGTGTCGACCTCAACGAAGATGGAGTCTTCCCATACGGAGTCGACCGATTCCGAGCTCGATCGGCTGGTAGAATGTGAAAATCAGCTCGTCTCCCGAGCCCAGTGAGCTGTGTATCTGCCCGGCGTATGCTCCCTCGCCGTAGCCGAATGCCGACAGGTCGGCTTCGACCGGTTCGCTCCAGGGCCCCTCGGGTCGCGGAGCGGTCCGCAGCACGAGGGACTTGCCGCTGGTACAGATGTCGTTGAACGCGGAGAGGTATCGCTGGAGGTAGTCGTTCCAGGTGACCGATCCCAATCCACCGGGGATTCCTCGCACCAAGGGTTGGGCGTCCGTGAGCGCGCCGACCCAGCCTGAGCCGTTCCAATACTCGTACGATTCCCGGTCGAGCATATTGGCGAGCTCGACTCGGGCCAGCATGATGTCGACGTCGCACCCCTGCCGGTTGGTGACGGCATATAGGTAGACTCGTGTCGTCGAGTCTTCGCGCACCTGAATCGCTCGAAGAAAGTTCGGCTCGTCGGGGCCGAATAACAGCAATGGCGCCCCGTCGTCGCCCAAGACGCGTTGTGCCGAGGTCTCGCCGCGGCGAACGATGGCTAGGCCCGTTCCAAGATGTTCGAAATCGTAGGGTGCGCTGCCGATACGAACTTTCTCGTAGAGGTGGTACGCGTGCCGGTCGTCGGTTGCCAGCAGGTCTCCTGGCCACAGGGCGATCCGTGTCGTGCAATCGGCGTCGCGCGGGCACCGGCAGTATAGGTTCTCAGCGTCGCAAGAGCTGCCCAACTCGCAACATTCGGGAGGGTTTCGCGACTCGTTGTAGGCGATCTCTTCAGGGGTGAACTCGTAGAACAAGAAGCTCGAAAAGTACCTGTCGACCGGTTCGTAGAGCTGGTTGGGAGTCGACACGGACGACCAGGCCGCGGTGGCGCACAGCATATCGGTCCAGGTGAAGGTGTCGCCGAAGACCCACAGGACCTCTGAGCCCATGCGGATCGAGTTCCCGGCGTCGCGTCCGTACGCGAGCGCATTGGTGGTGAAGTTCTCCATGACCTCGACCCGCTCGACCTCGAGTGGGTGGGGCACCGATCGGTCGATCGAGTGGCAGCCGATAGCGCCCACCATCAACACCAGCGAGGCGCTCGCCCAAGCGAGGAGGCCCCTACCGGTTGGAGATTGGCGATTCGTCGTCGCCTCCTGCCGAATCCACGATCCGTCCCTTTTCGAGCACGAGGATTTCGCCACCAACGGTCCTGGCCTGCGAGAGATCATGTGTGCTGAGTACCACTGTCGCGCCACGCGATGCGAGATGGCGGACGATTTCTTCCACCATCGTCCGAGTCCGGCTGTCGACCGACGCGGTGGGCTCGTCGAGCAACACTGCGTCGGCGTCGAGCACGACCGCCCGCGCGATCGCCACACGCTGGCGCTCGCCGCCCGACAGCTGGAGGGCGTTTCGTCCAGCGAAGCCGGCCAGTCCCACTCGATCGAGGGCATCGTCGATGCGACCGTCGTCGCGGACCCCGCATTGGTTCAGTCCGTAGCGCAGATTGTTTCGTACCGAGCGGTTGAACAACAGCGGATCCTGCGCGACCAAAGTGGCTCGCCGCCGCAAGCCAGTGAGATCGCGATCGAAGTCGATCGGCTCGCCCTGGAAGGAAAGTTTCCCGCCGCTCGGCTTGGCCAGGAAAGCGAGCGTCTGGAGCAGCGTAGACTTGCCGCTGCCGTTCGGCCCGACGACGCAGGTAACTCTGCCGGCGCGAATCGTCGCCTGCTCGATCTGTAAGACGCGGGTGCCGGCTCGATCGGCCGTGAGCGAGCGCAGTTGGTAGGTTGGTGCGCTCATCGCTCGGGCCGATCGCGTGTCAGCGCTCCGCCACTGACGACGACGGCTGCATTGACGGTGAGCGCCACCAGCATCAGGATCAGGCCGAGGGCCAGCCCGAGAGCGAAGTCTCCCTTGCTCGTCTCGAGCGCGATCGCGGTTGTCATCGTGCGGGTCACCCCTTCGATGTTCCCGCCGACCATCAGCGCGATCCCGAGCTCGGAGATCAGTCGGCCGAAGCCGGTTGCGACGGCGGCGAGAAGGCCAGTGCGCAGCTCCGCGCAGACCGTGATGGCCGCGCGCACGCGTGACGCTCCCAGTGTCAGAGCCGTTTGGTGGATACGGGGGTCGGCGCCGCCGATCACCGCGGTTGCGAGGGCGGCGATCAACGGTGTGATCAAGATCGTCTGGCCGATGATCATCGCGGTGGGCGAGTAGAGCAGGCCGAAGTCGCCCAGCAAGCCGCGCCGGGAGAGAACGGCGTAGGTCAGTAGACCGACCACGACCGTAGGCATGGCGGTCGATGTATTGAGAAGGATCTCGACCAGCCGTCGACCGCGGAACTGCCTGGAAGCAACCGCGAAGCCGAGGCCGAGGCCGAAGATGCTGGAGAAGGCCGTGGCTACCAGCGCGACCTGCAGGGATACTGTCACGGCCGCGACGACCTGTGGGTCGCCGCCGCGGATGAGATCGATCGCAGCGACCAGAGAGTCGCTCAGCTTCATTGGGCGGTTTCGCGGACCTCGGCCGAGCGGGCATTGCAGAAGAAAAGCGGCTGGCCGTCGACACGATAGGAGCGAATCAGCTCTTGCGCCTCGGGTGCGCTGATCCAGTCGATCAGTGCGCGAGCCATGCGGTAGTTTACGTGCTCGTGACGTGCCGGGTTGACTGCCATGATCGTGTACGGATTGTGAAGCGGAGGGTCGCCTTGGAATAGAATCTCCAGCTCGATCTTTCCTCGATACGAAAGAAACGTGCCTCGATCCGTGAGAGTGTAGCCGCGTCGCTCGCTTGCCATCAACAGCACCCGGCCCATTCCCAGGCCGGCCGATACGTACCACGGACCGCTCGGTTCGACGCCGGCGGACTTCCAGAGCGCCTGCTCCTTGATGTGAGTGCCCGAGAGGTCGCCGCGCGATATGAAATCGACGCCAGAGCTCGAGATCGCGGCAAACGCCTGCCGTGCCGTCCGAACGGATCGAATCCCGGCCCGATCGGAGGCTGGACCGACGATGACGAAATCGTTGTACATCACCGGGCGGCGATCGACGCCCCAGCCCTCGGCGATGAAGCGCTCCTCGAGCGGCGGCGCGTGTGACAGGATTGCGTCGATGTCTCCGTTCTGGCCGAGCTTGATCGCCTTGCCGCTGCCGACCGCGATGACGTGAACCTCGACGTCGTGAGCTCTTTCGAATTCCGGCAGCAAGTAGGCGAGAAGGCCGGAGTTTTCGGTGCTTGTCGTGGTCGCCAATCGCAACGGCTGAGAGCCCGCCTGGACTGGAGTGCACACTCCGGAATGCAAGGCGAGTAGCGTGGCGAGAGCAAGCGTACGCGTCATCTGGAGACCGCTTCTTCTCGAACGTCGGCCAGCTTCGCGAGCAGGCGGTCGGGGTCTTGCTCGTCGATCAGGAGCTCTCGATGGTTCTGCGCGAGGAAGCCGGACGAGACGGAGTGGTCGAGGAAGTGGAGCAGGTCGTCGTAGTACGAGGCGACGTTGAGCAGGCCGCAGGGCTTGTCGTGGAATCTCAGTTGCGCCCACGCGACGACTTCAAAGATCTCTTCCAGGGTTCCCAGACCTCCGGGCAGCGCGATGAAGGCGTCGCTCAAGTCGGCCATCAACGCCTTTCGCTCGTGCATCGAAGCGACGACTCGCAAGTCGCTCAATCGACCGTGTGCCAACTCGCGTTCGACCAGGGCCGAGGGGATGACTCCGACGACGTGTCCGGATTCTTCGAGCACGGCGTCGGCGAGCTCTTTCATTAATCCGACGTTGCCGCCGCCGTAGACGGCTGTCACCCCTTGTCGTGCCAAGGTGGCTCCTAGTCGTCGCGCGGCCTCCGTGAAGGCGGGTAGTGCGCCCGGATTGGAGCCGCAAAAAACGCAAACGCTACGGAACCGACGTGCCATGAACTTCCTCTACGGGGCGGTCGAGAGTTGCCGCGAAGCGTCCGCCGGCGTCCGCCGGTCGACGGGCGCACGATGATCGGATCGGTGGGGGCGGTCGATCAGATATCCTCGGCGACCTGGTCCTCACGCTCGAGCGGCTCCGGACGTTTTGTCAGCGCGACGTATTCGCGCGGCGCCTCTCCCAGGTAGAGCTGCCGCGGACGTGTGATGCGCTGCTCCGGATCGCGAATGCTCTCGGCCCACTGCGCCAGCCATCCGGCAGTGCGCGGGATCGCGAAGAGAACCGGAAACATCGTCTCCGGGAAACCGATCGCTTGGTAGATGATGCCGGTGTAGAAGTCGACGTTGGGATAGAGCTTCCGCTTGAGAAAGTAGTCGTCTTGCAGGGCGATTCGTTCGAGCTCGAGAGCGATGTCGATCAGGGGATTCTTGCCGGTGACTTCGAACACCTCGTAGGCGAGCTTCTTGATGATCTTGCCGCGTGGGTCGTAGGACTTGTAGATGCGGTGGCCGAACCCCATCAACCGTTCCTCTCCCGATTTGAAAGATTCGATCGCCTTGGGGATGTTGTCGACCGACCCGATCTTCTCCAGCATGCGCACGACCGCTTCGTTGGCTCCGCCGTGGCGCGGTCCATAGAGCGCGCCGATACCGGCCGCGACCGCGGAGTAGGGGTCGACCATCGAGCTGCCGACCGCGCGCACGGCATTGGTCGAACAGTTCTGCTCGTGGTCGGCGTGGAGGATGAAGAGGATGTCCAAAGCACGTTCGATGACCGGATTCGGCGTGTAGTCGGACGCCATCTTGAACAGCATCCGCAGGAAGTTGCCGGTATAGGATAACTCGTTGCGCGGGTAGACCAGAGGCAGGCCGCGCAGGTGTCGATAGGCGAAAGCTGCGAGGGTCGGCATCTTGCCGATCAGACGCCGCGTCTGAAGCCGCCGCGACTGAAGATCCTGTACGTCCTTGGCGTCGGGATAGAAGGTCGACAGCGCCGCGATGGTTCCCATCAAAATGCCCATCGGGTGGGCGTCGTAACGGAAACCGTCCATGAACTTGTTGATGCTCTCGTGCACCATGGTGTGCATGGTGATGTTGTGGTTCCAGGCCTTCAGTCGCTCCTCGTCGGGAAGCTCGCCCTTGACGATCAGGTAGGCGGTCTCGAGGAAGTTGCTTTTCTCCGCCAGGGTCTCGATGTCGTACCCTCGGTAGCGGAGAATCCCGCGATCGCCGTCGATGTAGGTGATCTTGCTCTTGCAGGAAGCGGTGTTGGTCAGCGCCGGGTCGTAGGTGAGTAGCCCAGGGTCGTTCTCGTCGACGGTGAACTGTCGTAGCGCCGATGTCGGGATGGAACCGTGGGTGATCGGAACCTCGATTTGCTTGCCGGTGCGGTTGTCGGTGATGGTCAGAGTATCGTTTGCCATCGTTCCTCCTCGGAATGGGGCGAAGTGGTAGAGTGGTCGTCGGCGCGCTGAGATAACGCGATCGCTTTGTCCGATCGCCGAGTGTGTTGCATTCCAAAGGGTGCGCGTTCCGCCGCCCCGTGATGCCTCGTGGGAAAATTGGGAACCCTTCTTTGATACCTTGAGTCGACCGTCCCGGCAATGTGGGCGATGCG
>JANQHZ010000287.1 GCA_028282445.1 Candidatus Binatia bacterium
TTCGAAGCTCGCTTGGTGTAGACTCGCTTCATGCGGGACATCGTCTCGGAAGTGCGAGCCTGGCTCGAGCGGGGCGAACGGGTCGCCTTGGGGACTCTCGTTCACGTCCAAAAATCGGCACCGCGACTACCCGGCGCGCACTGCGCGGTATCGCAGTCGGATGAGATGGCGGGAGCGATCAGCGCCGGGTGCGTCGAGAGCGATCTGATCGAGTGGTCGCGCGCAGTGTTGGCGACCGACGAGGTGAAGTTGGTTGCGTACGATATCGCCGACGCCGATGCGATGCGCGTCGGGCTGACCTGTGGCGGCGCGATCGAAGTGCTGCTCGAGCCGTTGGCGGAGCACGCGGTGGCCTGGTCGAAAGTGCTGTCGTCGGTCGAGCGAGATTTGCCGGTGGGGCTTGCCGTCGCCGTCTCACCGGATCGCTTGCTCGGCCGACGGGTTTTCCTCGCCGGGCAGGCGAGCGGCTCGATCGATCCGCGCCTGGACGGGGCGATCGAAGAGGCGTTGCGCGAGCAACTGGCCGCTGGCGGCAGCCGCAACCTGGAGCTCGACTGCGACGGGGAGACGGTGCGGGTGTTTCTCGAGGCGATTGCGCCGTCGCCGCGCCTGGTCGTCGTCGGCGCGACACAGACCGCGATCCCGTTGTGCCGCATGGCGAAAGAGCTGAGCTATCATGTCACGGTCGTCGATCCGCGCGAAGTGTATTCGACCGACGAACGCATGGCGGACGCGGATGCGGTGGTCCGCTTGTGGCCCGCCGAAGCATTCGAGCGCATCGCGCTCGACGACAACACCTACCTGGTGACGTTGACGCACGATGTGAAGTTCGACCTTCCAACGCTGCGCGTCGCGTTGGGGTCGGACGTGCGCTACATCGGCGCGCTGGGCAGTCGGCGCACGCATGCAAAGCGTGTCGAAGCGCTGCAGGAAGAGGGCTTTGGTGCGGACCAGATCGCCCGCATTCATTCGCCGGTAGGGCTCGACCTTGGCGGACGGGCGCCGGCCGAGATCGCGTTGTCGATTCTTTCGGAGGTTACGGCGGTGCGCTTTGGTCGAAGCCCGGTCGTGTGTTGACGAAGGCCTGACTTCATGGAGCCGGGTGCATTCGTTTCCGCGTTGATCCTTGCGGCCGGCCAAGGTGTCCGCATGGGGCGGGTCAAGCAACTGTTGCCGTTGCGCGGCCGCCCCCTGTTGTCGCATGCGATCGAGGCCGCGCGCGCGTCGCGCGTCGACGAAGTCGTCGTCGTCCTCGGCCACCAAGCCGCTCGGGTGCGCGCGGAGCTCGGCGATTTGCCGGGCGTCCGCTTCGTCGACAATCGCGATTACCGCAGAGGGCAGTCGTCGTCGTTGTCGCTCGGTCTCGCCGCGCTCGATCCCCGGGCGCAGGCGGCGGTGGTGTTGTTGGGGGACCAGCCGACGGTGACGGCGGACGACATCGACCGTGTCGTCGATGGCTTCGCCGACGGCGATGCGGTCGCCGCGCGTGCCGCGTACGAAGACGCGGGGGAGCTGACGGCCGGTCATCCGACCGTGCTGGGTCGTGTGCTGTGGGACGAAGTCGGCGCCTTGGAAGGAGATCTGGGCGCTCGCGAGATCCTGGCGCGCTACCGCGATCGGGTCGTGCAGGTCGCCCTCGGTAAAGCACCGCCGCCCGACCTCGACACGCCGGCTGAGTACCGCATGCTTGCCGGCGCCGCGAGCTCGAGTTGCTAGCGGCGAGCGGCGTGGCTATGCACGCGGGACTGCATCCCACCCAACGAGGAGAAGAGTCATGAGGTTTGGATTCCACCTGTTCATGGTCGACCCGGCGCAGAACCTGGAGATTGCGCGCACCGCCGAGGCGGCGGGGTGGGACAGTCTTCAGGTCGCCGACGCGCCCTTTTTTCCGGAGGAGGTCTCGGCGCCGTACCCCTATACGCCGGACGGCATTCGCTTTTGGCCACTCGATTTGCCGGTGCTGGATCCATGGGTCGCGATCACCGCCATGGCTGTCGTCACCGAGAGGATTCGATTCATCCCGTCGGTACTCCGACTCGCCATCCGCCAACCTTTGTTGGAGGCCAAGAGCCTGTGCTCGGTGGCGGCCGTGTCCGGCGGACGGGTAGCGCTGGGTGTCGGCTTGGCGTGGATGCCGGAGGAGTTCAAGTGGCTCAAGATGGAGAAGAAGACCCGCGGCGCGCGTCAGAACGAAGCCATCCAGGTCATGCGACTCTTGATGAGCGGCGACTACGTGGAGTTCCACGGTAAACATTTCGACTTCGATCGGGTCATCATGGCGCCGGTCCCCGAAGAGCCGGTACCGATCTATGTAGGGGGCACGTCCAAGCCCGCGTTGAAGCGTGCCGCGCGCTACGGCGACGGCTGGATCGGGGTGATGCACCCGCTCGACGAGATCGACGGGGTGATCGCCGAGCTCAACCAGCTGCGCCGCGAGTTCGGCCGTGAGAACGAGCCCTTCGACATCATGCTGCACTGTCCGGATGCTCAGAGCGTCGACGATATTCGTCGGCTCGAAGATCTGGGTGTCACCGATCTCCAGGTGACTCCGTGGACGATGCCCGACACGCCCGCCCACCTCGGGGTTGCCGCCTTCATGCAGCAGCAACCGCCGCTGGCCGAGAAGTGCGATGCGATCAAGCGCTATGCGGACGAGGTGATCAGCAAGCTGCGTTGAGCCTCACGGATGCGGCGATATGCGGAAAGCGTATTGTTATCAATGGGTTGCGTGCTCACCGCCGGGACGGGCAGCGGCCCCGCTCGATGCTGTGTTCGGCATAGGCTTGGGCTCGGGGGAGGCTTTCGGTATAGGTTGGTAAACGATCGTTTGTGTGAGGCTCCAGTCAGGGGGAGATCGATGGATTTTGGGCCGAACGAGCTCGACGAGCTCGCATCCACGTCGAACCCGTCCTGGCCGGTTGCTCGCACAGTGTTTCAACCTTCCGACATCGACCGGACCGGCGTAAACGCGAACCCACATCGAGGCGGCACAAAGTGAGCAAAGTCGAATTCCAACATCTCTTCTCCCCGATCAAGGTTGGCCCGATGACGGTGCCCAACCGCATCTGCGAAACCACCA
>JANQHZ010000318.1 GCA_028282445.1 Candidatus Binatia bacterium
ACCTTCACTCTCACCGACACTCTCCACACGCGGCGAGCGCCCCCACGCGACCTTCTGCCGTCGGTCGTGCCCCCCCGCGGGGCGTTCGCCGCAACCCTAGCCTGAAACTCGCTGCGCTCGTAGGCACAGGCGAGGCATGGGCAGAGGCCGGTGGTCGCTGGCGCGACGGCCCGATTGGCGGTGGCACTCCCAACGAGTCGGCCGAGGGTTCCTTTCCATTCCTACTCCTTCGCTCCCGAAGTCGGTACTTCAAGAACGTACAGGAAGGGGGACGCCTGATTTCGGTGCCCCTCCCGCGCGGTAGTCTTTTCGACCGATTGACGGTAATCTCCGCCGTTATGGCAGGTGCGGGGAACGGCGGTGCGACGCCCGATAATCGCCTCATTCTCATTCTCAGCTCGGAGCGCTCGGGGTCGACACTGACGCGCGTCTTGCTTGGGCAGCATTCGCGCGTACTAGCGCCGCAAGAGATGTTTCTACTGCGTTACCCCGACTATGCGACCTGGCGTCGCGACAAGTCGGTCGCCGCGGAGAGCCTGGTCGAGCTCTTCCAACTGATGGACGAACCGCGCACGATCGAATCCCTCGATGCCGAGCTCACCGGCAAGACCAGCCCCGAAGTGTACGAATGGTTACTCGACAAGATCCCGGCCGGATCGCTGCTGCTCGACAAGACCCCGGCCTACGCCAACAACGGTGACACCCTGCGCCGCTCGCGCGTGCTGCGACCGTTTTACATCTGGCTGATCCGCCATCCACTCGGCGTCATCGAATCGCACGTGCGCATCAAGCGCGAAGCGCGCGCCGCCTCGGGCGGCTGGGTAGGACTGCGCCGACGCCTGCGCGATTCGATCGTCAAGCTGGCGGCGACCTCGCAGGGCGGGATGACTCCCCTCGCCCGACAGCGCGAAACCAAGTGGGTCGTTCAACAGACGATCATCCGTGAGTTCCTCGCCACCGTCGATCCGGCCGACCAGCTGGTGATTCGCTTCGAGGATCTGGTTCGCGATCCGGCCGAGGTGGTCGGCCGCCTGTGCGAGGGACTCGGGCTCGAGGTCGAGGACGGTATGCTCGACGTCATCAGCGAGCGCCGCAGCATGAATGTCTCGCTCGGTGACCCGAACTTCCACAAGCACAGCCGGGTCGATCCGGCGACGGCCGACGGCTGGCGGCAGCATTTCTCCGAAGATGCTCTCACCCTGGAGACTCGGCGCCTGATGGAGATCGTAGGCGTCCGACGCTAAGCGCCCTACACTTCTACCGGGACTGCTAATCCGCGACCACATTTCGCATAAGGTCGCAAAATACTGTTTGACTTGGCTCGAAGGGTCGATGTACACAATGGTATCTTTTTGACCTGCGTGGTTTCTTGTTTTGCTGCACAGCCCCGAAGACGGGGCGCAATCCATGCCAGGATCGGGAGTTAGGAGGGGGAGTCTGATGGCTTTCGGTAGGGGATTCACCGGGGCAGCACGTGCGGGGTTCGCACTATCGCTGCTGGCGACGATGACACTCACCAGCACCGCAACGGCGCAGCTCGATTCCGATGAGAGGCGTTGTTTGACGTCGTTCAGCAAGGGCGTCCGCAAGGTATCGCGAACCCACGGCAAAACGATCGATCGCTGCCTGAAAGACTTCTCGCGCGGCAAACTGGTCGACGAGCTCCCCGAGGAGTGTATCCAAGGCGATCCGAAGGCTCGCCTCTCGCGCCGGGTCGACAAGGAGACACGCACCGTCATCAAGAAGTGCGTCAACGGTTTTCCGGAGTTCGGCACTACCTTTCCGGCGATCGCATTCGGCAACGCGGTTGTGAGTCAGATGGATCTCGTCCACCGCGCCTTAGGCGACAATCTCGACACCTCCCTCATCTCGACGAGTCAGGACGACGCGACTTGCCAGGCCAAGACCCATGCCGCTCTTCTCAAGTGCGCCGACATCCGAGTCAAGGAGTACATCAAGTGCCAGTCGGTCGGCACCAAGTCGGGCGCCATCGTCGACGGCGCCACGATGGCGGCGGAGTGTCTCGGCACCGGCCTCGACGTACAACCCGACCCGCGCAACAAGATCGCGCTCGGCTGTTTGACCAAGGTGGCCAATACAGTCTTCCGTTTCTGCGGCGACACCGATTTGGAGACCGCGTTCGCACCGTGTGCGGAGTCGCACCCGCTCGACCTCGCCGAGTGTCTTTCTGCGCAGGCTGCTTGCGAAATGTGCCTGGGGCTCAACGAGCTCGGTATCGTGCGCGATTGCGACGCCTTCGACGACGGCGACGACACCAACGGTAGCTGCGGCCCCGAGTGCGCCGACGGCCTGATTCACTCGGAAGAGACCTGCGACGACGGCAACGGGACCCCGGGCGACGGCTGTTCGGATCACTGCCTGGTCGAGGCGAACTGGTCCTGCACCGGCGAACCGAGCGTGTGTACGCCGAACTGCGGCAACGGCGCGCTCGACGAAGACGAAGCGTGCGACGACGGCGACACCCAAGACGGCGACGGCTGCGACGCGTCCTGCCAGGTCGAGGAAGGTTGGAGCTGCGCCGGCGAGCCCAGCTCGTGCACCCTCGATTGCAGCAACGGTACGCTCGATCCGGGAGAGCTGTGCGACGACGGCAACACCGCCTCGGGTGACGGCTGCTCGAGCAGCTGTACGCCGGAGCCTGGATATCTCTGCGCCGGCGAGCCCAGCGGCTGCAACTTCGTATGCGGCAACGGCTCCTTCGACGCCGGTGAGACCTGCGACGACGGCAACACCAACGACGACGACGGCTGTACCGGTCTGTGCCAGATCGAGAGCGGATGGCTCTGCTCCGGTTCTCCCAGCATCTGCTCGCCCGATTGCGGCGACGGCCAGATCGTCGGGATCGAGAATTGCGACGACGGCAACGTCAGCGGCGGCGACGGCTGCTCGCCCGTGTGTCAGGTCGACAACGGCTACGACTGCGCCGGTGAGCCGAGCAGGTGCTCGGCCATCTGCGGCGCCGGCCTCGTGCGCGGCTTCGAAACCTGCGACGACGGCAACACCGGTGGCGGCGACGGCTGCTCGGCCACTTTCTGCCGCCAGGAGTTCGACCACGCCTGCGCCGGCCAGCCGAGCGTGTGCATTCCGCTCTGCGGCGACGGCAACCTCGACGGCATCGAAGAGTGCGATGACGGCAACATCGGCAACGGCGACGGTTGCGCGGGCAACTGCACCGTCGAGTACGGCTTCGCCTGCTACGGTACACCGAGCCAGTGTGTCCCGCTGTGCGGCAACGGCACACTCGATGCCGGCGAAGAGTGCGACGACGGCAATACGAACGACGGCGACGGCTGCGGCATCGGCTGTCTCAACGAGCAGGGATGGCTCTGCCCCGCGCCAGGCGCCGCCTGCAACCGCTTCGACGTCTGGATCGACACGCCGACGCACGGCGAGTTCCACGACACCGGCGTCGTCAACATCACCGGACACTGGTCGCTGCTCACCGGCGCCCAATCGACCATCCTGATCAACGGCGATCCGCCCAATGTGGTGGACCCGGTGGCGCGGACCTTCTCGCACAGTATGCTGCTCGACCACGATGCTGTGTTTAATCCGATCCTCGCCAGCCTCACCAATAACGCCAACGGCGACGAGGTCCGCGACCGCATCGTCGTGATTGCCGGCGCCTCGGTTCCGGACGGTAGTGTGTCTCCGGCGAGCGTGACCTTGCGCATGAACGAATCCGCTCTCACCTCGATGGAGCCTCTGGTCGGCGGTCTCGCCGCCGGGCAGTTCGACATCGCGGCCATGGTTCCGCCCGGAACCGTGGTTGCCGATGACTGTTTCCTCAACGTCATCGGCTGCTGGGGCGGCGCCCGCGTCACCATCGCCAACCCGCCGCCTTCGTTCAGCTCCTTCGGGTTGGGAATCGACTCGAAACCCAACGCCGTGAATGCGGATATCGTGATCAACAACTTCCGCGTCGACGTCAACATCGACGGCTGGGGCCTGGTGCCCGATTGCAGGTTGCGCATGACCGCCGACTCGATGGTACTCGGCGGCGACTACGCTCTCTCTCCGGCGGCGGCCAATCCGACACTGCTCGACGTGAACCTCGTCCCCGGCAGCTCCGCTCTCACCTTCAACGGCTTCGCTTCGCGATTCACCTCGGGACTGTGCGCAGCCCCGATCATCGGCGACATCATCCAAGCCTTGATGCCGGACGTCCGCGGCCTCGCCGAGGACGGCTTCAACAGCTTCGTCGGCGACCCGGACGGCAGCGGACCGGAAGACAGTCCGATCGCGCAGGGGATCGAGGACGTGATGGCCGGTATCTCGATTTCCGGGTCCGTCGGTGAGGGGGTCGGCCTGCAGCTTCACGCACCGATGGTGAGCGTCAACGAGGACAACGACGGTGTCACCGTTGCCGCGGACGCGGCTTTCACGGTGCAGGTCGGCAATGGCCCCGGTCAGTGCCAACCGCCGCTCGGGGCCCCCGACTTTAGTGCGACCTACTCCAGCCCGGTGCCGATTCCCTCCTTCGGCCCCAACACTCCGGGGGGCTCCCCGTACGGGTTGGGCATCTGCATCTCGACCGGCGGCTTCAACCAGCTGCTGCGCGGGCAGACCGAGTGCGGCTTGATGCGCTCGTCGGTGACGGAGATCGACCTCGACGGTCCGGGCCCCGTCCCGTCGGTGGTACTCTCGTCGACAATTCTGTCGACGCTGATCCCCGAATTCGGTCAGTTGCCACCCGGCACCCCACTGCGCATCGACGTCTCTCCGACACTGGCGCCGGTCCTGACCGGCGATCCGGGACCCGGCGGCGAGATCGTCGAGCTCAAGCTGGGTCAGATGGCGATGGATATCGTCGAGCCCGGTGTCGAGAAAGTCTGGATGACCGGCGCTCTCGACCTTACGCTCGGAATGGACCTTTCGTTCGCCAGCGACGGCAGCGGCCTCGACATCGCGATCGGCGAACCCGACGCTTCCGATGTAACCTTGGCGGTGATCGACAACCCGCTCGGGGTCGACGTCGCACAGGTGGAAACGGTGTTGCCAGGGCTGATCACCCCGTTGATTCCCGAGCTCGCCGGCGCCCTGGCCGGATTCCCGCTGCCGCAGTTCTTCGGCCTCAGCATCGACGGCGTCGAAGTATCGCGCGCCGGCGAATTCCTGTCGCTGTTCGCGAACCTGAACGTCGGCCAGTAACCGGGAAAACAAAAGCGTTCGCAGTGGCGCGGTGAGCCATACGAGCTCACCGCGCCACTGCGCAACCCGTACGGCGACAACGACGGCCTAGTCCGAGTTGCGGTGCGAGAACAGCACCCGCAGGCTGTCGAGTGCCTCCGGCGTGCGGCGGCCGTACCAGAACAAGCCTTTGCCGTCGACGACGTGGATGCGGCCGTTTCGCCAGGCCGCGGTCGGGCGCAGGTCCGTCAGCGTCTCGATGTGCCGCTCGCGAAACAGGTAGGGCTCGTCCGGCAACAGGACCACCTCGGGATCGAGCTCGGCGATGTCGGCGAGCTCCAAACGACCGTAC
>JANQHZ010000347.1 GCA_028282445.1 Candidatus Binatia bacterium
GTTGACTCGGATCCCGTCATCGACCCATGCGACCGCAAGGTTCTTGGTCATCTGAACGATCGCCGCTTTCGCGGCGCCGTAGGCGGGCACGATCGGTACTGCGATGAAGGCCGACATCGATGCGAAGTTTACGATCGAGGCACCGCCCGCGATCTCGCTGGCGGACAGCTTGCCTTGGCAAGCCGCCGCCATCCGGTAGGCGCCGAAGAAATTGACGTCGACGACCTGCTCGAAAACTTGGGGTTCGTATTCGTCGCGGCCACCCGGCAGGTTGGCGCCGGCGTTGTTGATCAGCACGTCCAGGCTCGGCAGCGCGGCGGCGACCCGTTCGATCCCGTCGTGGTCGGTCATCTCGAGCTGGTGGTACGCGAGGCCGGTGAGGTCGGAGGGGTAGGCGGACGCATCGGCCTTGCGGCCTGTGATCGTCACGTTGGCGCCGGCGTCGGCGAAAGCGCGAGCGATGCCGGCGCCGATGCCGCTCGACCCTCCGGTGACGAGGACGCTGCAGCCCGAGTAGTCGTAGCGAATCGAGTTGGACGCCATGGCCGCTCTATAGCCCTCGGAGCGCCGTCGTTGAAGAGAGGCGGGACGAATCTCTTGCAGGATCCGTCCCGCCGATGTCAGCGGGCGTTCGGACTGTCGCCCGTGTCGCGAAACAGGGTGCTGTCGTTGCGTGCCGAAGGACGCGAGAAGCCGGCCTCCCAACAGTACCCCGACTCGAAGTCGTTCTTGATCTGCACGAGTACTCTCGATTCTTGCTCGAAGGGGAGACTCGGGCGCCTGAGAGCGGTGCCACCGGCGCGGAAGCGAATGGTGGCTCGTCCGGGAAGTCCGGCCACGAGGTCCAGCTGCTCGATGCCGTTTCGCGTTCCCGAGGGGTCGTCGTAACGAAATCCGTCTTCGGTAACGCTCCAGCACGCCGTGGAGACGTCCGCGCAGTCCGGGCCGGGCGGTAGGAAGAGCTGGCGTACGAGTGTCGGAACGCCGTCGATCTCGTCGTAGATGCAGAAGGCGTAGGAGGTCGAGAGCCCTGGGTCGCCGAACTCGCGTCGCTGGGTGAAGTTGCCCCTTTCCCAGCGGAACAACAGGCGGTTGTTGTCTGGATTGGTGGGCTTGGAGAAGAGCAGGAGCGAGCGGTTGCCCTCGATCGATTGGCGGCAGTCGGTCGCCGGTGACGGCCCGCACCTGGCGTTGGGCGTCGCCGTCGGCTCACCGGGTGTCCGGGTCTGGCGTGGCGTTCGCGTTCGCGTCGGTGTCGCGGGCGGTCGATTGGTCGGAGTCGCCGTAGCCAGCCGAGTCGCGGTCGGGGTCGCGGGCGGGGTGGCGGGAGGGTTGGTTTCGGTGGGCGATGGAGTCGGCGAGTCGGTGCCGGAGACCTCCAGCTCGTAGGTCAGTCGCACCGCTTCGCCGCCGTCGGCGACAGGGGCAAGGACCTCGATGGTTACGTCGCCAGGCGGGGCAGAGGCGGTTCCCGTAGCTCGAATGCCACTCACTTCGAGATCGCCCCCGCTGCTGCACGGGTTGTCGGTCGCGTCGTCGCAAGCTGTCAGCTCCACCGGGATCGGGCCCCCCGGGACAGAGCTGATCTGGACGGTCTCGATGGGCGCCTGGGCGCCAGAAAAAGCCACCGTCGCACCAACGGCGAAGGGAGAACGGGTGCTGGTGCCCGGCGCCGGCGCCAGGCTGTCGGTGATGATGAACGGGATGGCGGGAACCAGGATCTCGCCGGCGTTGACCTCGCTATTTGCTTCCACGGCGACAAGGGTCGGTTCGCTGAGAAAGCTCGGGCCGTCGAGTGAGTCGACCTCGCACGGCGAGGCGGCAGCAGCCGGCTCCAGCTCGCAGGTCGCGAAGACTCCGGGCGGCGCGGTGGCGCTCGCACCGGGGAACCCCGCTACGGTCAGCGTGCCGGGACCGGCGGGGATCTTGGTCAAGACGACGCTGCGGCGGCCACGTTCGGGGTCCACTTCGACCTGTTCTGGATCGATGGCGACGCAACACGGCTCGCCGGTAGCCGGCCTGAAGTCCAACCGCACGGTGGTGACCGCCGCCGGCAATTCCTCGCCAAACCCGGGCTCCGACGCCAACCCGGCCAGAGCTGCATCGCCTCCGGCGCTATCGCTAGGCTGTTCCCAAAAGATCTCTGCCGAAAGCTGACCGCCGCTGCCGGTCGACGATCCGGAACCGGAGCCGCCGCCTCCGCAGCCGGTCAGCACGAAGGTGCCGAGCGAGCATAGCGCGACCGTCAGCTTGAAGCTCGCAATTCGTTCGAAACGGCGCATCAGAAATCCACCCCCACGCGGCCGAAGTCGAGTGCGCTCGGCGGCTGATCGGCGAGGCCTGCGGCATCCGGCACGACGCCTCCACGGTCTCCTTGTATCGTATCGAGGTCGACGTTCTCGGCGCCTTCGGCGACGGCGGCTTGCGCTTGCTCGGGACGAGGTACGTCGCTGCCCTCGAGGATGCCTTGATCGAGTCCCAGGCTTTGGCGTCCGCTACGGCCGATGAAGTCGACGTCGTCCATGTAGTAGCGGAAGCGTTCCTCGCCGACGGCGGTAGGTGCGGTCGGCGCCTGTCCTCGAGCGACCACGGTCTGGGTGCCGGCCGTGACCATGACCCCCTCGGCGGCAGTCGCGGCGATGCTCTTGACGTACACTCGTCCGCTCGCCGTCACGACTTCGGTGACGGCTTGTAAGGGGTCGTAGGTGACGATGAAATCCGTGCCTCGAACGCCGGCCGTCGCGGTCGGTGTTTTGACCTCGTACTCGCCGGCATCGGAGTAGTAGTCGCTTACGATCGTCCGTACCTTGCCCTTGAGAAGCTCGAGCACGGACGAACCGCCGGCAGTGCTCGGGTCGTAGACGTGACGATCGATGAGTAGATCGGAGTTGCTGGAGACGATGGCGACGCTCCCGTCCGCAAAAGAGATCTTGACGCGTCCGGTGCCGTTGGTGCGCACCCGGTCGCGCATGAAGATTTCATTGCCGAGGCTTAGCGCCGAAGTGTTGCCGTCACGTTCGACTTCGGCATCGCTGTTGAGTGCGGCGATGCTGCCGACGACTTGTGCTTTCGCCGCGAAGGGGACGATTCCCAGTCCCAGGGCCGCCAGGAAGAGCAACAGAGCGCCACCGAATCTTCTTTCGCTCATCGTGTACCTCTAGTAGGCAACGTCGAATCCGATAGAGCCTACGTGCCGATCATACTCGAATTCGTTCGAATTGTGCAGCTCCCCAAAATAACCAAGGCTGATCGCAAACCATTTCGCAAGTGGCCAGCGCAGCGCCGCGACGATGATGTGAGGCTGGTCCAGGCGGTCGCCCTCTTGGTAGTCTTCCCGGCGGTACGAATAGGACGCATAGAGATCGATACCGAAGGCGATCGGGGTACCTCCCGCGATTTCCACCCCGTGGGCGTCATACTCAAAAGGGTCACCTTCGGAACGCGTCGGATCCCGTTTCTCGTACAGGTAGCTGAGCGCAACGTACCGTTCGGGACCGTCGATGTAGAAGTACTGCCGGATGCGAGGCTGATGCGATAGTGCATCGAGGGCGTCTTCCGAGTTGGTGAAGTCGCCGCCCAACCCGGGGCTGGGGGTTCCACCCGGCGGCGGGTCCAGGAAATCGATCCAGCGCAGCCGGTACGAGAGCTCGCTGCGGCCCCAATCTCCCCATTGCCAGGCGATCCAAGGCTGTCCGCTGGCGCGTTGGAGGTAGGCGTCGGTTTCGAGCAGGTAGAACTCGTACTCCGCGATGACGCCGAAGCGGAGATCGTCCCAGCGTCCGGTCCAGTGTAGGTTCGGGCGGTGCCCCTGCAGGTTGTATTCGCTCAGCTCGACGTACAGGCGTTGAAAGAAGTCGTAGCCGATTGAGACGGCGGTGTTCTCGCCGCGCCAGAGGGAATAGCGGCCGCCGAAGCGCAGGTTGAAGACGACGTCGGAATCGTCGTCGACTCCGAGATCATTGATGCTCTCGTCGTCCAGCCGGAGAACGACGTTGCTGTCGTATTCGATGCCGTACCCGGCGTAGAGCTCGAAGCTCTTGGCGACGGCCTTGCCGCTGTCGACAGCAGTGAGGAACTCGGACGCTTCGTTGGCCAGTTGGGATCCAGGCTTTTGTTCGATGACTCCCTCGAAGCTGCGACGCGCGTCGTCGCGTCTGCCGAGGCGAATCTGTGCGACGCCCTGGTAGTACAGGGCGGTGGTTGCAAGCTCGGGGGCGATCGGCGCTACCTGTTCGAGGTCAGCGAGCGCGGCTGCATTCTCTCCCTGGCGCAGCTTGGCGATCCCGAGAAAGAGCAGGGAGTCACCGCGCAGCGAGGGGTCGCTGCCGGCCGCGAGCAGATTCGCCTCCGCCCTCTCGTGTTCGCCGACCTCGAGCAGGACGACGCCTAGGTCGAGGTGGGCCTCAGGGAAATCCGGCTTGAGGTCGATCGCGGCCTGCAAGTCGTCGACCGCACTCTCGATGTCCTGCAATCTGCGACGCGCGATCGCGCGGTAGTAGAGGGCGTAGGGATCGGAAGGATCGGCAGCAACCGCGCGGTCCATTAAGGACGAGGCCAGCTCCAGGTTCCCGCGTTCAAGCTGCACCAAGCCCTCGGAGTACAATGAGATCGACTTCTCATTAGCGGCGCCCGGTGCCGGTGCGAGAAAGAGCAGGAGTAGCAGGAGCGGGGCTTTTCGCCGAGGCTTGTCGGAAGTAGCAAACATGACGGTGACTCAGATGCCCAGCTGAGAATCGATGGTGCTCGAAGATAGGGCTACTGGCTCGCCACCCATAGCGCAAGGCCGGTTATGGCGCCGGTCGCGTCGCGTGACATGTGGAACGGTCTGCGTGCTTGAGAGTGTCGGCTGCTGGGTGCGGAATCGATCGAGCGCCGTGATCGACTTTTCGGCGTATATCGAGTACCGATGGGCAGCTGCGATTCGAGCGACCGGGGCCCTTGAATTGCCTCGCTAGGGCGGCAAGGCGCTTTGCACCAGGGATCTCGGGACGCAGATCCCGAAATGCGCGATGCGCTGCGGAGTTTCGGTTCGAGTTTGCGGCGTCACTGCAGGGGAGAGCGATGATCTGGCAGATTGGATTGGCATTCTTCGTCAGCGGCTTCGCTGGGCTGATGCACGAGATCGTTTGGTCGAAGCTCCTAGCGTCTCTGATTGGGACGACCGCGCACGCGCAAGCAGCGGTGTTGGTGGTCTACATGGGCGGATTAGCACTGGGGTCGGTGATCTATGGCCGTCGGTCTGATCGGCGCGGACGGTCCCTGCGCACCTACATGTACCTCGAAGTGGGCATCGCGGCGTACTGTGCTGGCCTTCCTTTGTTCCTATCGGGAGCCTCGGAGCTGTATGTGTGGGCCGCAAGCTACGTGTTCGAATCGTCGCAGCTCAAGTTCGTGCTTCGATTCGCGTTGGCCCTGCTGACCATCATCGTACCAGCGATCATGATGGGAGGAACCCTGCCCCTGCTGGCTCGCCACTTCATACTGCATCCTGGTCAGACGCGAGCGAGGGTCGCGGCCTTGTACGCGCTTAACAACTTTGGCGCCGTGGCTGGTGCTGCGGTTGCCGGGTTCGTGACCCTACCTGGACTCGGGGTGTACCCGTCGTTGGTGATCGCATCGGGCATGAACCTCGTGGCCGCGGTCTTGGTGCTGCCGCATATCGCCGAAGGGCGAGACACCCTTGAGCACGAGACGCCGAATATTCCGGTGGAGAAGACTGCTCCGGTGCGCGGCTACTCGGAGGCGATTTACGGAGCCACTCTCGTCTCACTGCTACTTAGTGGGTTTGCGGCGATGGCTTACGAGGTGGTGTTCATCCGCGTCATCTCTCTCAGCTTCGGGGCCACCACTTTCTCCTTCACCGTTATGCTGATGTCGTTCATTGCCGGCATCGGCCTGGGAAGCCTGATTGTGATGCAGATTCGCGTCGAGCGTCCTCTATGGTTGCTCGGCGTTTGCCAGCTGGTCGCTGCGGTTGCGTTTCTGGCTGCGACTCCGCTCATGGCGCGGCTACCCTACTACGTAGGGTTGGTCCGTATATCTGCTCACGAAGCGGGCGACAGTTTCTTGCTGTACCAACTCGGGAAGGCGGCTCTGTGTCTCGTCGTACTTTTGGTCCCAACGATGTGTCTGGGCGCCAGTTTTCCTCTTGTTACGGCGATCCAGGCGCGACAGCCGCACCGAATTGGTTCACTAGTCGGTGCCACCTACGCCTGTAACACCGTTGGGAACGTCCTCGGAGTGTTGGTAACGACTCTCTTCCTACTTCCCGGTCTCGGGATGTTGGGGTCGTTCCATGTGGCGATAGCGCTCAGCTTCGCCTCAGGCCTGGTGGTACTCGTTGTCGCCACCGAGGCGCCGATTTCCAGGCGCGCATTTGCGGCGTCGGGTGCTGTAGTCGCGTTGGCTGTCTATGCGTCTAACGGCCTCGATTGGCCGACGCCGATTCTGCATTCGTTCAATCACCTCAGGATGCGTAGTGCGCCGAGCCCGGATAAGTCGGCCGAAGAGGTTGAGCGTCACCCGGCTTCGAGTTTCGAATCGTGGAAACGTTACTTCTTGATGCCGGAGCCAAGTATCGTGCAAATCGAAGAAGAGTCTCATGCCAGTGTCATGGTTGCGGATTCTCGCGGCATACTGAGCTTGGTGGTGAACACCAAGACTGACGCTTCGACGGCGTTGATCGACATGGAAACGCAGGTGCTGCTGGCGCATTTGCCGCTGTTTTTGCAGCCGGATGCGCGCGATTTGCTGGTTGTCGGGTATGGCTCTGGCATCTCCCTCGGGTCGGCGATGACGCACCCGGTGCAACGGGCTGATTTGGTCGAGATCTCAGGCGGCGTGATGGACGTCGACCCCGCTTTCGCGCCGCACAACTATAACGTGCTGAGCGACCCTCGCGTGCACGTCTACGTCGACGACGCCCAGAGCTTCCTGCGCACTGTTCCGCGCACGTACGATGCGGTGATCTGCCAGCCTTCCAACCCCTGGATTTCGGGGATCGCAGGTCTGTTTACGACCGAATTTTTCGAGCTCGCCCGTTCGAAAATGAACCCCGGCGGGGTCTTTACCCTGTGGTTCCAGGCGTACGAACAAAGTGAGGAGGGGGTCCAACTCATTTTGCGGACATTCCAGGCCGTGTTTCCGCACATCACGTTATTTGTCGAGTCGAACTACAACGACATACTCGCAGTGGGATCGGTCGAGGCGCTTCCAGTCGATTTCGTTGAGATAGAAGACCGCTTTGATCTTCCTGACGTCCGCAATGATTTGGCACGGATCGGTATTTCCAACGTGATGTCATTGCTGAGCCATCACGCAGTCCCACCCGACGTTGTCCCGACGATGCTTGGGAGCGGGCCCGTCAACAGTACCCTGCGGCAATATCTGGAGTATATTTCCATTCGAGCTAAGTTCGTCGGCACGGTGTCCGAGTTGATTCAGGAAAACAGTCTTTTCTTGCTCGACGATGGGCGCTCTCAGGTCGACCGGTATACCGAGTTCCGGGCAGGGCGCGGTGAGCCGGTGACGGCGAACGAGAGGGAGCTAGCGGCTGAGCACATGAGCACCCGCAGTCGGTACCGAGAGGAGCACACTTCGATTCTCACGAAGCGAGCTGACGCGCGCCCTGCGGACTCAGCGCCGGCGACCCGACCTTCCCGTGGTGCGGTCTTGGCGCCCCGCGACGTCGGACGTTACGAGGCTTCGATGTGGGCGCAGCGCTTCAAATCCGAAGGCGACACCGACAGGGGGCGCGCATATACTCTGCGCCTGTTGTCGCTCGGCAAGCAGGGCAAGTATCGCTAGGCGCATCCGTTCGCGCACCCTCCGGAGAGTCGCCCGCTCCATGATGTCCATTCATTTTCGATGTTTCTTGCCGCTAGATCGGGGGCGAAGCCGGTGCCGAGCCTCGCTAGCAATGCGAACCTCGGTTGGATTCTGGAGGCCCGCCTGAAGAACGCGGCCATAGCGCACAATGTTCGCGAGCCATGATCGGAGCCTTGCGGGACTGCCTATCTTGACGAGGCCGATGGTCGTGCGAGATTAGCGGACTACGATTTTGGGAAAGACGGAGCTTTAGATGGATTATTCGTTTCCGCAGATGATGGACGCAATTGCCGAGGCGATCCCGGACCGCGAGGCGATTGTCTTTCGCGACCGGCGTTTGAGCTTTCAGCAGTACGTCGAGCGCAGCCGCAGCTTGGCCAACTACTTGACCGTTCGCGGCTACGGATGCTCGCGCGAACGCTCCGAATTGCAGGGGCACGAGTCCGGGCAGGACCACCTGGCGCTCTATCTGCACAACTGTAACGAGTACCTCGAGGGTATGCTCGGATCGTTCTACGCGCGGGTGGCGCCGTTCAACGTCAACTACCGCTACGTCGAAGAAGAGCTGATCTACCTGTTCAAGAACTCCGGAGCTCGCGTGGTCGTGTACCACGGAGCGTTCGCTCCGACGCTGGAAGCGATCATGGATGATCTTCCGGATCTCGAGCTCTGTATCCATGTCGAAGACGGGTCGGGAAACGTCATGGTTCCGGGCGCTGTCGATTACGACGACGTCATTGAATCCACCGCGCCCGATCCGCCGACCGATGAGCCCTCGCCCGATGATCTATACATTCTGTACACCGGCGGCACGACCGGCATGCCGAAGGGAGTATTGTGGCGTTCGGCGGACATCTACGTGGCGGCGATGGGCGGCCGTACCCTCGAGGGCAAAGAGCTCGAGTCGGTCGAAGAGATCGCCGCGTACGCCAGCGCGGGCGGTGGGTCCAAGAGTGTGATCGGGCCGCCTCTGATGCACGGGGCCGCGCAGTGGGCGACGTACAT
>JANQHZ010000372.1 GCA_028282445.1 Candidatus Binatia bacterium
TCCCCCTGAGTAGGTGCCCCTCAATCACCTACTCAGGGGGACGCCAATCCAATTTGTCCAGGACGACCATCCGTACCCAGCTGGACGCCGATAGGCCGACCCGCTGGGCGGCGAACTCGACTGCCTGCTTCTGGCTCGGTGTCAGTCGCACGTCCACCTTCTCCACGTATTGCTCTCGATCCTGCTCGGCCATTCGGTTCTATCCCGCCTTTCTGAAACTCCTCGCAGTAGAGAATAAATGCGTTTGTCTGTCAAATGCCGACAAATGGCTTGACAATGGGATTGGGCAGGGTTAGTACTGTGTTTGTCAGACAAACGCAGCGGAAAGACCCTAGGAGGTATCGAATGAGAGCTCAGAACTTGCACCCCGACAGCCCGGCCCGTCCGGAACATCAGTTCGACGGAGCTGCCCTGCCGTACATCCTCGCCGAGTTGGGCGGTACTGCCCCGTGTGATCGCGGCGTCAAGAACCTGATGATCGCCGTCCTCGAGGACGGAATTCGATGCTTCCTCGGCAAAAGGGAAGAAGAACGTCGCGAGGCCGAGGAATGGATGACCTCGGAAGACCAGGGGTACGTTTTCGATTTCAACACGCTCTGTGTGACGCTCGATCTCGACCCGGTTGCGGTCCACGAATCGTTGGTCGCCCTGCGCGAGCGCCAGGGCTACGTACCTGCCCGTCAGATTCGAACCCGAACGAATCACCGGCGACGCGGCGCGATTCGACCCAACCGTGTCCGTAGACGCAATCAGGCGGCGAACGGCGGCGGCGAGGCCGAGGTGGGTACAGCGCTTCAGGCCAGCGCCGCTTGACTGACCACCTCCACGACCTGAGGCCACCGATGTCTGGCAGACCGCTCTCCCACTGTTCGCGTGGTCTGCCGAACCACCACCACACCCTGGGCCACCGATGCCTGGCGGGCCGACCTCCCTCCTTCATACGGTCCGCCGAACCACCACCCACCGACGTCCGGCGGCGTGCATCGTCATGGAGCCAGCGAGAAACCCAACGACTTATTCGCTGGAGACGACAGCACCGCCGGGCGTCCTCCTCCTGAGATCGAAACGATGAACCGCTCGAGATGCCGGTCGAGACGTTGGCGGCTGCGACCCACGCTACGGGTTCATGTCGGCCGCAAGTCGTGTAGGAGGCGCGCGCAAAGGCCTGCCTTCTACGTCTACAGAGGCCGTATTCGATGGAATCGCGACCACGACCTTCGTTTCGCTTGTTGGCGCACCCTGCTGAGGAACGTTCAGTTGGTCCACTGATCCCTCGCCCCGGACGTTTTGCACTGGGCTGCGCGCGGGTATGATCGAAGCAGTCCCGATGTTCTTCCCCAGACATTGCCTCATAGCAGTGCTTGCGTTGCTGGCGACCTCGGCCTCGGCCGCGCTGGCACAGTCGCTCGACTTCGCCGCGTCCGGCGGCGTTTGCCAAGAGCCGGCGAATGAGTCGCGCGAGGTCAACCTGAGCCACTCGATCCCTCTGCTCGTAGCGTGGTCGACGCGTGATCACGCCGTCCCGCCCTCGTTGTTGCGATCGTCGGAGGCTGAGCTGGCGGCATCGGCGCCGGCAGCGGCCGGCATTGCGCTTTCCGATGACGTAACCGCGGTCCTTGGATACAAGCGAGCCAGAATTTTCGACACCTCGAGTGGCGACGAGCTACGCCTCGGCAATCACGGAGGGCTGGCGAATACTTCGGATCGCGACGTGCTGGGACTCGGCATGAATTGGGGAGTTGGCGAACGCAGCACGGTTGGTGTCGGGTACCAGCTCCACTCGACCCGACCGGAGTCGTCCGGATCGGGAGGGAGCGGGCAGGCGAGCTCGATTCTACCCGGCAGCGACCGAGTCGATCACGCCGTCACGTTCGGTGTCTCGCGCAGCTGGGGCGGCGCCGACTGACTGCGATTCAGTCGCGTACCACCACCACCTCCGCGCCTTCGTCGGCCGTGGGGTGTTCGAATAGCGCGATGTACGCCTCGAGCGCGTCGGTG
>JANQHZ010000597.1 GCA_028282445.1 Candidatus Binatia bacterium
TCGCCGAGATCTACGATTCGAACGCCGGGATGTATCTCGTCGTTCCGGTCGAGGGAACACGATCGCGCACCGAGTATTGGAAGTCCGGCTTCTACCACAAAGCGCGTGAGGCCAACGCACCGATCATTTGCTCGTACCTGGACTATACGCGCGGCGTTACCGGTATCGATCTCGTCCTCGAACCCTCGGGAGACATCGCCGCCGATATGGACAAGCTCCGCCAGTTCTACGAAAAGTACGAAGGTCGTTACCCCGAGTTGCAGGGCCCAATCCGGCTACGCGAGGAAGATCTGGTCGACGACGATCGACCCAGCGCCCAGGCCGCAACGGCTCCCGCCGCGCCGGCTTCCTGAAGGAAAGCTCCAGCCGCCGACAAGTGCGGGCCTGCTGAGGTCCGCCGATGCGATCCCACTAGCTGGGGGCTGTGACGGAGGGCGAACGCCCGTTCACAGCCATCCCAAACGATGCGCGGCAACGTCGAGCGCCAAACCGAGTAGGAACAAACCGCCAAAGCGACGGGTGTGGGAGAACGCGAAGGCGGCGTACCACAACGGCCAGATGTTCGGCGGATACTCGGCCGGCGGCTGCGCGGGGCGCGGCTGCAGGAACGCCTGCACAGCGCGCCAGTAGTAGGGCAGCGCCAGCGCCACGGTCAGCAACATCCACGACAGCGCACCGGTCGCCACCAACCACACCACCAGGAGATACTGCAAGGTCAGCATGACGATCGTCGCGTAGCGGGCGTTGGTCTCGCCCAACAACACCGGCATCGTTCGAATCCCCTTGGCCGCGTCCGCGTCGAGCTTGTCCGTGTGCTTGCCGAAGAGCACCGTCGTCGCCGCCAGTGCGACCGGCAAGCTGGCTACGAGGACCGCATTCGAGATCTGGCCGGTGATGACGTAGTAGCCTCCCCCGACCATGAGCGGCCCCCAGACGACGATCACCGCGACCTCTCCCATGCCGATGTACTTGAGCGGCCACGTATAGAAGAGAACGAAGAACACACCCGATGCCAGCAAAAGGACGGTTTGCTCGCCGCGCATCGCCACCAGCGCCAAGCCCGCCGCCAGCGCGATCAGGCCGGTGACCGCTGTGTAGGTGTAGATTTCCCCCTTGGTCATCAGGCCGTTTTCCAGCGGCTGGGGGCCGTACTGGGTCCTGAAGTAGTTGTCCTTGTCGACTCCCTTGGCGTGGTCGGTGATGTCGTTGACCAGGTTGTTGGTTGCGTGGGCGAAGAGCAGACCGAGGGTGACGAGTCCCCACAAGAGCCAGTCGAACATTCCATCACGAGCCGCCAGCAGGCCGGCGATCGCCGCCGAGTTGAACGTCATCACTAGCACGGCCGAACGCGTGGCGATCAGCCAGCGAGAGACGACATCGAGCGATCGCCATTCGTCCTCGCTCACGCGCGGGATGACGTTCACCGCCTTGGCCCACATCGAAACGTTCATCGGGACGCTCCTTTCGCCACTCGTTCTGTAGCCTAAGTCGATCCGCACGCCGCCGACGCGCCGACGGCACGTCGGCAGAGGCCAATGCGCGCCGGTGGTGTCAGCTGAGACGACGATTCATTTGGCGCAAGCGACCGACCAGAGTACGCATGACCTCGATCGCAAAGAACGGCGTCTGCTGCACCATGTAGAGGAATCGCTTTTCGTCGACGGCCGCGAGACGGCATCTGGTCTGGGCCACCGCCGTGGCGCTGCGTGGCGAGGGGTCGATCAGCGCCATCTCACCGAAGAACCCACCCGGCTCGATCGTCTCGAGCGTTCGGTCGCCGAGCCGGATCTCGACCGTGCCTTCCAACACGACGTACATGGCGTCGACTTCGTCTGCTTCGGAGAAAACTGCGCCACCGACATCGACCTCTACGATATCGGGTGAGTTCTCGAAAAGTCTGACCAGGTTCATCCTAATCTCCGATCCCGTTGTCCCGGGGCGTCGCCGAGCTCGAACCCGCGCCGCCGGG
>JANQHZ010000381.1 GCA_028282445.1 Candidatus Binatia bacterium
CTGATCACGCCGATCGCCATGGAAGAGGGCCTGCGCTTCGCAATCCGCGAAGGCGGCCGCACCGTCGGTGCGGGCGTCGTTACCAAGATCATCGAATAGCCGGTTGGGGGTGGTGCATGCGCGACCTGATCTCCTTCCAGTGCGAGCAGTGTAAGCGGAAGAACTACACGGGGTCTCGAAACAAGAAGAAGTCGACGGAGAAATTCGCCAACAAGAAGTTCTGCCCCGCGTGCCGGAGTCACACGTTGCACAAGGAGGCAAAGGTCTGACGCGTGGCGGCGCCCGCTTGGGTCAGTAGCTCTAACTGGCAGAGCACCGGACTCCAAATCCGGGGGTTGCAGGTTCGAATCCTGCCTGGCCCGCTTCGCGCGATCGAAATCCGATGGCAGCTCAAGGACAAGTAAGCAAAGTACGGGATGTGGTCCCCCGCTCGGTCACCTTCGTTCAGGAGGTTTGGGCCGAGCTCAAAAAGGTCCACTGGCCGACGAGGAACGAGACCTACGCCGCTACCACGGTCGTGCTGGTCCTGGTGGGCGTGGTTGCCCTCTACCTCGGGGTCGTGGACTTCATCCTATCGCAAGCAGTCAGCTGGCTGTTGCGTTGATCGGCGGCATGGCAAAGCACTGGTACGTCGTACACACCTATTCGGGCTACGAGCAGAAGGCCAAGGCCGCGCTCGAGGAGCGCATTCGTGCGCTCGGTCGCGAAGCGCAGTTCGGCGACATCCTGGTTCCCGCGGAAAAGATCGTCGAGCTTGTGAAGGGGCGCAAGAAGACCTCTTCCCGAATGTTTTTCCCTGGATACATTCTTGTGCAGATGGATTTGAATGACGACACCTGGCACATCGTCAAATCGACTCCCAAGGTGACCGGGTTCGTCGGGGGGTCGACCGAGCCGGCGCCGATTCCGGAGGACGAGGTCCGCGAAATCACCGACCAGATGGCGGAGGGCGCTGCGCGACCCAAGCCGAAGATTCTCTTCGAGGTCGGTGAAAGCGTCAAGGTGATCGACGGGCCTTTCTCGGATTTCAACGGCACGGTCGAAGAGGTCAAGGGCGACAAGGGCAAGGTGCGAGTGCTGATCAGCATTTTCGGACGAGCCACGCCGGTCGAGTTGGATTTCATCCAGGTCGAGAAGGCGTAGGAGAGGTTTTCGGTGGCAAAGAAAGTAATCGGTGAGATCAAGCTGCAGATCGCTGCCGGCGCGGCCAATCCGAGCCCGCCGGTCGGACCGGCGCTCGGTCAGCGTGGTGTGAACATCATGGACTTCTGCAAGGCCTTCAATGCCAAGACGCAGGCCCAGCAGGGAATGATCATCCCGGTGGTGATCACCGTCTATGCGGATCGTTCGTTCACGTTCATCACCAAGACGCCGCCGGCGTCGGTGCTGCTCAAGAAAGCGGCCGGCGTGGCCAAGGGAGCGGCCGATCCCAAGCGCGGCAAGGTTGGCAAAGTTACCATGGCTCAGGTTCGCGAGATCGCGGAGCTGAAAGCGCCCGACCTGACCTCGGCGTCGGTCGAGGCAGCCATGCGGACGGTCGCGGGCACGGCACGTAGTGTCGGCCTCGAAGTCGTCGATTGATCGAGGGGAAGCATGGCGCGTCAAAGCAAGAGAATGAAGGCGGCGGCCGACCAGGTGGACCGCGACAAGGTTCATGAGCTGGGTGAAGCGATCGATGTCGTGATCAAGACCGCGACCGCGAAGTTCGACGAAACCGTCGAGATGGCGGTGCGTCTCGGCGTCGATCCGCGCCAGGCCGACCAGAACGTGCGAGGAACCTTGGTGCTGCCGCACGGTACCGGCAAGTCGGTACGGGTGCTGGTGTTCGCCAAAGGGGACAAGGAACGCGAGGCCACCGAGGCCGGCGCCGATTTCGTCGGCGGCGACGAGCTGGTCAAGAAGATTTCGGAAGAGGGCTGGCTCGAGTTCGACAGCGTCGTCGCGACCCCGGACATGATGGGGACAGTCGGGCGCATCGGTAAGGTCCTCGGCCCTCGTGGACTGATGCCGAATCCGAAGCTCGGCACGGTGACGTTCGAAGTCGCCAAGGCGGTCGAAGAGATGAAGGCCGGCAAGATCGAGTACCGCGTCGACAAGGCGGGAATCGTTCACGTCCCGGTCGGCAAGGCGTCCTTCGGTCGCGAGAAGCTCGAGGGCAACGCGCTTGCGGTCCTCGGTAGCTTGAACCGCGCCAAGCCCTCGTCCGCCAAGGGCAACTACATGGTGAGCGTCAACGTCAGCTCGACGATGGGGCCGGGCGTCAAGGTCAGCACCGTTGCTGCCCGCGCCGCGGCTTGACCTGAGCAAGTTGGAGGCATCGTGAACCGTTCCGAAAAAGAAACAGTCATCTCCGAGCTGCACGACACCTTCGGTCGCGCGAGCGTCGCGCTGGTCGCCACCAACAAGGGGCTGACCGTCGGCGAATCGACCGCTCTGCGCAGCGCGATTCGCGCCGCCGGCGGCGAGATGCGGGTGGCGAAGCACACGCTCACCAAGCTCGCTGTGGCGGATACGCGCTATGGCGACCTCACTTCGATGCTGGAGGGGCCGCGCGGGTTGATCTTCGGGTTCGACGATCCGGTGGGGGTTGCGAAGGCCCTCGTCGATTTCGCCGAAGACCACGACAAGATCGCTATCGACGGTGGAGCGCTCGAGGGTGAGGTGATCGCCGAAGCGGGCGTCGAGAGCCTGGCCAAAATGCCGGACCTCGGAACGCTTCGCTCGCGTCTGGTAGGGTTGGTGCAATCGCCGGCTTCGCGCATCGCGAGCCAGGTGACGGCGCCTTCGACCCGCATCGCCGGTGCGATTGCGGCGCGAATCAAGCAGCTCGAAGAGGGCGGCGAGTCCTGACTCGACGCTGTGAAGCATGCGGGCCCCTTCGCCGGGGTCGGCTCCAACAAAATCACACAGATTCCAAGCGAAAGGATAGAAGCGATGTCGGACGCGGCCAGAGAATGGGCATCTGAGGTCAAGGACCTCGGGGACAAGATCATGGACCTCACCCTGCTCAAGGCACAGGAGTTGGGCGATTACCTGAAGGAAGTGCACGGAGTCGAGGCGGCTGCCGCCGCGGTGGCCGTAGCGGCGGCACCTGCTGCCGACGGTGGTGCCGGTGCCGAAGCCGAGAAGGATTCCTTCACGGTGATGCTGACCGGTGCGGGTGAGAAGAAGATTCAGGTCATCAAGGTCGTTCGCGAGATCACGGGCCTCGGCCTGAAGGAAGCAAAGGATCTCGTCGACGGCGCGCCGAAGCCTGTCAAGGAAGACGTCGACAAGGCCGAAGCCGAGGAGATGCAGAAGAAGATCGAGGAGGCCGGAGGCACGGTCGAGCTCAAGTAGGATGCGGCGATTGCCGGTTCGCTTCTTCTCTGTGCAATACCCCGCCCCGGTGGCGGGGCGGCTCACGGGCGCCGTTCGTGAAGCCGTTCTTATTGGTGCGTCTAGCCGCAGCCAGCGTGCATCCGTGCGCCGGCCGCGGCTTTAGTGCGCGCAAATTCGCTTCTCCAAAGGAGACGAAATGAGCGTTCGTCTGCCGCATAACCTCCGCTTGCGGAGGAACTTCGGGAAAATCCACCGCGTCGTCGACATCCCGAATCTCATCGAGATTCAACGGCTGTCGTACCTGGACTTCTTGCAGCACGGGGCTGCGCCCAACGAGCGCAAGGACACCGGGCTCCAGGGCGTCTTCAAGTCGGTGTTTCCGATCAAGGACTTCAACGAGACCGCTTCGCTGGAGTTTGTCAGCTACGATTTCGGGGAGCCGAAGTACACGACTCTCGAATGTCACGAGCGCGGTATGACGTACGCGGCGCCGCTCAAGGTGACGATCCAGTTGGTGATCTGGGACGTCGACGAGGAGACCGGCGCGCGTTCGATCAAGAACGTCAAGGAGCAGGAAGTTTACTTCGGCGAGATTCCGCTGATGACCGAGCACGGTACGTTCATGGTGAACGGCACCGAGCGCGTCATCGTTTCGCAGCTGCATCGTTCGCCCGGAGTGTTCTTCGATCACGACAAGGGCAAGACGCACGCCAGCGGCAAGCTGCTCTACTCGGCACGCATCATCCCGTACCGCGGTTCCTGGGTCGATTTCGAGTTCGACCCGCGCGACATCCTCTTCGTTCGCATCGATCGCCGTCGGAAATTCCACGCGACCGTCTTGTTGCGCGCCCTCGGGATGACCACCGAGGATCTGCTCAACTACTATTATCGCAAGGACACCATCCTGATCGACGGCCAGAAGCTGGCCAAGGTCTTCAAGCCCGATCAGTTGGCGGGGTATCGTGCGACCCGCGACATCCGCGGCGCCGATGGCGAGGTCGTCGTCAAGGAAGGCCGCAAGATCACGCGTGGCGCCCTGCGTAACCTCGAGGCTGCCGGCGTCAAGGAAATCCCGGTCGTCCTGGAAGAAGTGATCGGTCGGGTATCGGCGCACGATATCGTCGATGAGAAGACGGGCGAGGTCGTCGTCGAGTGCAACCAGGAAGTGAACGTCGACATCCTCGATCGACTGCGCGAGATGAAGGTCAAACAGATCGAGGTCTTGTTGACGGACGAGACCGATATCGGGCCCTCTCTGCGCAACACGCTGTTGCAGGACAAGGTCGGATCCCCGGAGGACGCGATCCTCGAGATCTACAAGCGCTTACGGCCCGGCGATCCGCCGACGATCGAAACGGCGACCGCCTTCTTCAACAACTTGTTCTTCAACGCCGAGCGCTACGACCTGTCGCGGGTCGGTCGATTGAAGTTGAACTACCGCTTGGGTCTCGACGCGCCGCTCGACCAGGGGACGCTGCGCCGCGAGGACATCCTCAAGGTCGTCGGTTACCTCGTCGACTTGAAAAACGGCAATGGTCAGACGGACGACATCGACCACCTCGGCAATCGTCGCGTGCGTGCGGTCGGTGAGTTGGTCGAGAACCAGTACCGGATCGGCCTGGTGCGTATGGAGCGCGCCATCAAGGAACGCATGAGCTTGCAGGACATCGAGACGCTGATGCCGCAAGAGCTCATCAACTACAAGCCGGTTTCTGCAGTCGTGAAGGAGTTCTTCGGGTCGAGTCAGTTGTCGCAGTTCATGGACCAGACCAACCCGCTGTCGGAGATCACGCACAAACGCCGCTTGTCGGCGCTCGGACCCGGAGGCCTCACTCGCGAGCGGGCCGGTTTCGAGGTTCGCGACGTTCACCCGACCCACTACGGTCGCGTCTGCCCGATCGAGACGCCGGAAGGTCCGAACATCGGACTGATCGCGTCGCTGTCGACGTTTGCACGCGTCAACGAGTTCGGTTTCGTCGAGACTCCCTATCGAGAGGTGAAGGAAGGACGAGTCACCGACAAGGTCGACTACCTGTCGGCGCTCGAGGAAGAGCAGTACACCATCGCTCAGGCCAATGCGCCGGTCGACGTCAACGGCAATTTCGCGATCGATCGCGTGTCGGCGCGGCGCGGTGGTGAGTTCGTGATGGTCCCGCCGGAAGAAGTCCACTACATGGACGTCTCGCCGAACCAACTGGTGAGTGTTGCTGCCTCGCTGATCCCGTTCCTCGAGAACGACGACGCGAACCGCGCGCTGATGGGCGCGAACATGCAGCGACAGGCGGTGCCGCTGCTTCGCACCGAGGCTCCCCTGGTTGGGACCGGGATGGAGCGTGTGGTTGCGCGCGATTCCGGAGTCACCGTCGTCGCCAAGCGCGATGGGGTGGTGCAAAGTGTCGACGCGATGCGGATCGTCGTGCGCGCAGACAAGCCGACCGATTCGATCCGGGATGCCGGCGTCGATATCTACAATCTGACCAAGTACCAGCGGTCCAACCAGAATACGTGCATCAATCAGCGGCCGATCGTGCAGGAAGGCGATGCGGTTGCCGCGGGTGACGTCATCGCCGACGGTTCGTCGACCGATATGGGCGAGTTGGCTCTCGGACGCAACGTGCTCGTCGCATTCATGCCCTGGGGCGGCTACAACTTCGAGGACTCGATTCTCATCAGCGAGCGGGTAGTCAAGGACGACTTTTTCACCTCGGTTCACATCGAAGAGTTCGAGTGCGTCGCCCGCGATACCAAGCTGGGGCCGGAAGAGATCACGCGCGATATTCCGAATGTCGGCGAGGACGCCCTCAAGGATCTCGACGAAAGCGGAATCATTCGTATCGGTGCCGAGGTTCGTTCCGGCGACATCCTGATCGGTAAGATCACCCCCAAGGGCGAGACCCAGCTTTCGCCGGAAGAGAAGTTGCTGCGCGCGATCTTCGGTGAGAAGGCCGGCGAGGTTCGCGACACGTCGCTCAAGGTGCCGCCGGGCGTCGAAGGTACCGTCATCAACGCGCGGGTGTTTTCGCGCAAGGGCGTCGCCAAGGATGAGCGCAGTCGGCTGATCGAAGAAGAAGAGCGAGCCAAGCTCGAGAAGGATCAGGAGGACGAGATCCTGATCATTCGTGAGGCGTCGCTCAAGCAGCTTCGAAAGCTGCTGCTCGGCAAGAGCACGGCGACTCGCCTGACCGACGACGAGAAGAACGTCCTGTTGGCCAAGGACAAGGTCATCGAGGAAGGCGACTTCAAGGATGTGCCGCCGACGTACTGGGGCGAGATCAAGGTCGGCGACCCGCAGGTCGACGACGAGGTCGCACGCATCGCCGAAGCCATGCAGGAGCAGTTCTCTCTGATCCGCATGGCCTTCGAGGAGCGCATCGAGCGTCTCCAGGGTGGCGACGAGCTTCCGCCGGGCGTCATCAAGATGGTGAAGGTGTTCGTCGCCATCAAGCGTCGTCTGCAGGTGGGCGACAAGATGGCGGGACGCCACGGCAACAAGGGGGTTTTGTCGCGGATTCTGCCCGAAGAGGACATGCCGTATCTGGACGACGGATCACCGGTCGAGTTGGTGCTCAATCCGCTCGGCGTTCCCTCGCGTATGAACCTCGGCCAGATTCTCGAAACCCATCTCGGCTGGGCGGCGCGGACGTTGGGCGTTCAGCTCGCCGAGCAAGCCAGCGCCAACGGCAGCACCGACATCGGTCAGGTGCGAGACAGCCTCGGCGAAATCTACGGCGATGAGGGCAAGGACTACGTCTCCAAGCTCCGGGACGACGACGTCGGGAAGTTGGCGCGCCGCGCATCGCGCGGGGTCCACACGGCGTCACCGGTTTTCGACGGGGCGTCGGAGGGCGAGATCTTCGACCTCATCGGCCGCGCCGGTCTGCCGACGGCAGGTCAGGCCAGGCTCACCGACGGTCGCACCGGGGAAGAGTTCAAGCACGATGTCACAGTCGGCATCATGTACATCCTGAAACTCCATCACCTGGTCGACGACAAGATCCACGCTCGGTCGACCGGCCCCTACTCGCTGGTCACCCAGCAACCGCTCGGCGGTAAGGCGCAGTTCGGCGGCCAGCGACTCGGTGAGATGGAGGTCTGGGCGCTCGAAGCGTACGGCGCCGCGTACAGTCTCCAGGAGATGCTGACGGTCAAGTCCGACGACGTCGCGGGACGAACCCGTATGTACGAGGCGATCGTCAAGGGCGAGAATGTCCTAGAGCCGGGACTGCCGGAATCGTTCAACGTGATGGTCAAAGAACTCCAGAGCCTCGCTCTCGACGTAGAGCTGCTCGAGGAGGACGAGGGCGAAGCCTCCGCGTGAGGCTGAGCTGCAGGAGAGAAGATGGAAGATCTTTTCACTCTGTTTGAGAAGCCGAAGAACCCGCTGAACTTCAGCGCACTGAGGATCTCACTCGCCTCGGCGGAGAAGATTCGTTCGTGGTCGCACGGTGAAGTCAAAAAGCCGGAGACCATCAACTACCGAACCTTCAAGCCCGAGAGGGACGGTCTGTTTTGCGCCAAGATCTTCGGTCCGACCAAGGACTACGAGTGTAATTGCGGAAAGTACAAGCGCATGCGCCACCGCGGCGTGGTGTGCGAGAAGTGCGGCGTCGAGGTCATCCAGTCCAAGGTGCGCCGCGAGCGCATGGGGCACATCGAGCTCGCGACTCCGGTGGCGCACATCTGGTTTCTGAAGAGCTTGCCCAGCTGGATCGGCGCCTTGCTCGACATGACGCTGAAGGAGCTGGAGAAGGTTCTCTACTTCGAGTCCTACGTCGTTACCGACCAGGGCAAGACGGCGCTCGAGTACAAGGAGTTGCTGACCGAAGGGAAGTACCGCAAGGCGCGCGAGGAGTTCGGCGAAGGCTTCGAGGCCGAGATGGGCGCCGAGGCGATTCGCCGACTGCTGCGCGACATCGACATCGAGGACCTGGCGGTCGAGCTACGTCAGGAGATGCGCGAAGCTACCAGCGAGGCGAAGCGCAAGAAGACTTCGCGTCGGCTCAAGGTGGTCTCGGCCTTCCGTAACTCGCCGAACCGTCCCGAGTGGATGGTGCTCGAGTGTATTCCGGTCATTCCGCCCGATCTGCGCCCGCTGGTGCCGCTCGACGGCGGTCGGTTTGCGACCTCGGATCTCAACGATCTCTACCGACGCGTGATCAACCGAAACAATCGCCTCAAGCGTCTCACCGAGCTCAGCGCGCCGGACATCATCATTCGCAACGAGAAGCGCATGTTGCAGGAGGCGGTGGACGCGCTCTGCGACAACGGCCGCCGCGGCCGTGCGATCACGGGCCCCAACAAGCGGGCGCTCAAGTCGTTGTCGGATATGCTCAAGGGCAAGACCGGCCGCTTTCGTCAGAATCTGTTGGGCAAGCGCGTCGACTATTCCGGTCGTTCGGTCATCGTCGTCGGCCCCGAGTTGCGTCTTCACCAGTGTGGCTTGCCGAAGAAGATGGCGCTCGAGCTGTTCAAGCCGTTCATCTACAACAAGCTCGAAGAGCGCGGTCACGTCACCACGATCAAGAGCGCTAAGAAGATGGTCGAAAAGGAACGTCCCGAGGTTTGGGACATTCTCGACGAGGTCATCCGCGAGCACCCGGTGCTGCTCAACCGCGCACCGACGCTGCACCGACTCGGCATCCAGGCCTTCGAGCCGGTTCTGATCGAAGGCAAGGCGATTCAGCTGCACCCGCTCGTCTGTGCGGCTTACAACGCCGACTTCGACGGTGACCAGATGGCGGTTCACGTCCCGCTCTCGGTCGAGGCGCAGGTGGAAGCGCGGGCGCTGATGATGTCGACCAACAACATCCTGTCGCCTGCGAGCGGCAAGCCGATCATCGTTCCGACGCAGGACGTCGTTCTCGGTCTCTACTTCATGACGCGCGAGCGTCCGGACGACCCGAACGCGGGCAAGCGCTTTGCCGACTCGGCCGAAGTGCGCATCGCCTTCGACCAGGGGGAGATCGACATTCACACCCCGATCAGCGTGCGCGTCGACGGCGAGCGGGTCGAGACCACCGTCGGTCGAGTACTTCTCTACGAGATCGTTCCCGAGGAGATTCCCTTCGACCAGGTCAACCGGGCCATGAAGAAAAAGGAGCTCGGGAATCTCGTCGACCTGTCGTACCGGATGGCTGGCAACAAGGCGACGGTCATCTTTGCCGACAAGCTCAAGGACCTCGGTTTCAGCTTCGCTACCCGGGCGGGGATCTCGATCGGGATCCAGGACATGGTGATTCCGGCTCGCAAGGAGACGCTGCTCGACGAGGCGCGCGGTACCGTGCGTGAGATCGAGGACCAGTACAACAATGGCCTGATCACCGACGGTGAGCGCTACAACAAGGTCGTCGACATTTGGGCCGAGGTCACCGACCGCGTCGCGGACGAGATGCTCGGCGAGCTGGCGACCGATATGCTGGAGGACGCTGAGGGCAAAGAGTACCAAGTCAGCTCTTTCAATCCGATTTTTATGATGGCGGACTCCGGTGCACGTGGCTCCGCCCAGCAGATTCGTCAGCTCGCCGGAATGCGTGGCCTGATGGCGAAGCCGTCGGGCGAGATCATCGAGACACCGATCACGGCGAATTTCCGCGAAGGGCTGACCGTGTTGCAGTACTTCATCTCGACCCACGGCGCTCGTAAAGGCCTCGCGGATACGGCTCTCAAAACCGCGAATTCGGGTTACCTGACTCGCCGACTGGTCGACGTGGCGCAGGACTCGATCATCGTCGAGAGCGACTGCGGTACGCTCGACGGCATCGAGATGACGCCGCTCGTCGAAGGTGGCGAGATCATCGAAAGTCTCGGCGATCGCGTCCTCGGACGAACCGCGCTCGACGACATCCGAGATCCGTACTCCGACTCCATCTTGGTCAAGAGCGGTGAGGAGATCGACGAGGACAAGGTGCAGGCGATCGAAGACGCGGGCTTGGAGAGAGTCCGCATCCGGTCGGTATTGACCTGCCAATCGCGCCGCGGCGTTTGTGTGCTCTGTTACGGTCGCGATCTGGCGCGCGGCCATATGGTCAATCTCGGTGAGGCGATCGGCGTCATTGCCGCGCAGTCGATCGGCGAGCCGGGCACGCAGCTCACCATGCGGACCTTCCACATCGGCGGTACTGCCAGCCGTCGCGCCGAGCAGACGACTCTGGAAGTTCGCAACGGCGGGGTCCTGCGACTGATCAACGTCAATACGGTCAAGAACAACGAGGGCGACCTGGTCGTGATGAATCGAAACGGCGAGGTCTCGGTCGTCGAGATTCCCGAGCCGGGACGCGAGCGCGAACGCGAACGCTACCCGATCGTATACGGCGCCAAGCTCAAAAAAGGCGAAGGCGATACGGTTGCGGCCGGCGAGCTCATTGCCGAATGGGATCCGTACACGGTGCCGATGTTGACCGAGACGGCGGGGGTCGTGAAGTTCGCCGATGTCGTCGAAGGCGTCACGATGGAGGAGCAGTTCGACGAGCGCACGGGTCTGTCGACGCGTGTGATCATCGACTGTAAGGACCTCGACAAGCGGCCCCGAATCCTCATCAAGGGCGAGGGGGACGCCTCGGCCAGCTACCAGTTGCCGGTCGGGTCGCACATCAATATCGCCGAATCGATCGATGTGGCTGCGGGCGATATCATCGCGAAGATTCCTCGCGAGACCACCAAGACCAAGGACATCACCGGAGGTCTGCCGCGTGTTGCCGAGCTCTTCGAGGCCCGCAAGCCGAAAGAGTTTGCGATCATCTCGGAGATCGACGGAACCGTTTCCTTCGGGAAGGACACCAAGGGGAAGCGCAAAGTCGTGGTCACGCCGGAAGTTGGTGAGCCGCGCGAGTACCTGATCCCGAAGGGCAAGCACATCAGCGTCCACGAGGGCGATGCGGTGCGGGCCGGCGAGTCTCTGATGGACGGCTCACCCAATCCGCACGACATTCTCACCATTCTCGGTGAGAAGGCTCTCGCCAAATACCTGGTCGATGAAGTACAGGAGATCTACCGACTGCAAGGTGTGCGCATCAACGACAAGCACATCGAGGTCATCGTCCGTCAGATGCTGCGCCGCGTTCGCATCAAGGACTGCGGAGACACCGATTTCCTGATGGGGGATCAGGTCGAGAAGTGGCGTTTCGAGGAAGAGAACCAGTTCGTCCTCGATGGCGACGGCGAGCCGGCGATCGCCGAGCCCTTGTTGCTCGGTATCACCAAGGCCAGTCTATCGACCGAGAGCTTCATTTCGGCGGCGTCCTTCCAGGAGACCACCAAGGTCCTCACCGAGGCCGCGATCCGAGGCAAGGTCGATCAGCTGGTTGGCCTCAAGGAAAACGTCATCATGGGCCGGCTGATTCCCGCCGGTACCGGCGTCGCCAAGTATCGATCCATGGAGCTGAAGGTGCCGGGCGCCGAGGAAGCCGGCGAGGAGCAGCCGGCTCCGGTAGTCGTCGGCGCGATCGACGGATAACCGACGGGCAGGCGGCGGATAACGACGGATAACCAAGGGTTTTCCGGGGGGTCCGCCGCCCTCCGGCGCCCTCTCGCAGGTGAGTTGACAGGTTAGTGGTTGCACGGTATTGAGTGCAGTTTCACTTTCCGCCGAAAATCAATCGAAAAGATGCCTACGAT
>JANQHZ010000385.1 GCA_028282445.1 Candidatus Binatia bacterium
GTGGGTCTTTCCGCTGGTGCAGAACTTACAGTTGCGACACTCGGGAATGTACAGCGGGATGACGTGGTCGCCGGCCTCGAGGCCGGTGACTCCGGGGCCGACTTCCTCGACGACGCCGCCTCCCTCGTGGCCGAGGACGGTCGGGAACAGGCCGGACGGATCGCGTCCGCTCATTGTATACGCATCGGTGTGGCAGACGCCGGTCGCCTCTAGTCGCACCAGGCACTCGCCATGCTTCGGGCCGTCGATTTCGACTTCTTCGACCTCGAGAGGCTTCTGCGGTTCCCAACAGATCGCGGCTTTGACCTTCATGGCTTTGCTCCTGTCTTTGGTGTGGCTCCTGCGGAGCTCTTGGCGATTGGTGTCGACGTTGAATGTGGCTCCTGCGGAGTCCTCTCATCACCCCCTGAAGTCCCGCTGGGAGGTGGACGGTGCTGTTACTCTAGGTCTTGAAGCACTTGTTTGGCGTCGTTGCGAGCGGCGCGGAAGATTCCCTGGGCCATCAACGACGGTTCTTCCCGCAATCTGGCGCCGTAGACGTCCCGCTTGAGCTCTTGGGCCGAGCGGTTGCCCGGCTCGGCGCGGGTTGCCCATTCGGCGAGGTGAGCGGCCATCGCGGTGTCTCCCGCGTCGAGATGGGTTCGTCCTCGGCCAACCAGAGCTTCGACGCCGCCGGCCAGCGCGGCGATCTCTTCGGCCTGACGTTGCCATGTCGCCGGCAGTAGGTCGGCGGCGTTGCCGTTCCACCAGCCTCCCCACAGGCGCAAGAGGTTGCGCACGATGAACTTCGGATGATCGTAGCGCGCCGCGAGATACGGCAGCGCGGACAGCGCGGGGTCGGGTTCGACCGCGTGATAGATTTCCTCGGGTGTTTCGCCGCGGTTGATGCGCTCGAGAACCTGGTCGATGATCGAACGCAGGTAGAGCGCGGTGTTGGTCAACATCTCCCGGATCGCGGCCTCGCCTTGGACGACCAGGCCGTGTCCCGGGAATAGCCACTCGGCGCCGAGACCGGCCATGGTCTCGAGGGCCTCCGCCCAGTCGACCGGATAGCGCTGCACCTTCTGCGGGTTGCCGCAATTGGGAGCCTGCCAGATGACGAGGTCGCCGGTGAAGAGGAATCGCTTCGAGGCGATCCATACGTAGCAGCCGTCGTCGGTCTCGCCGCGAGCCGCCGTGTAGAGAACTTCGTGGCCGCTGATTCGTTGCGACAATGCCTGCCGGAAGGTCAGTGTCGGCTCGATGAATCGGTCGGGGAACATCGGCGCGGGCAGCGAGAACTGACGTTGATTGATGTGGGCGTTGAGCCCGTGCGTGAGACGGTAGCGGCGGAACCGATCTAGGCAGTTCTCCTGCGCGACGATCTGCGGTCGGTCGCCGGCGTCGAGAAATGCCTGGAGTCCGAAGGCGTGGTCGGCGTGCCCGTGGGTGTAGACAGCGCTGGTCACCGGTGCGTCCGACCATGCGCGCACGCTTCGGTGCACGGCGCCGCTGAGATGTGCGAATCCGGGGTCGATCAGCAGCAATTCGTCTCCGAGTTTGGTTGCGTAGGTGTTGACGAAGTCGGAGTAGATCAGCACGCCGGGCGCGATTTCATGAGCGTCGCATTTGATGCTGGGAGTTGCCCGTGCCGGGTCGGTGGTTTTCATCGGTGATTCGGTTTCGGCCATCTCGTATCGCTCCGTCGTCGTCAGCTGTCGTCTCAGCATAGGCGCTGCGTGCCGGTCAACTGCCGGGCGCCGACGTGATAGTGGGTCGTCCATGCCGACTCGCGCCCGGTTGCCCATCGACCCGGTTCTGCCCGAGATCTGCCGGCGACTCGATGAGGCGCGCTCGCTCGTCCTGCAGGCCGAGCCGGGCGCCGGCAAGACGACCCGAGTGCCGGGAGCACTGCTCGATGCGGGCGTGGCAGGCGCCGGTTCGATCCTCGTGCTCGAGCCACGCCGGGTGGCGGCAAGGGCTGGGGCCGACTACGTTTCGTCCGAGCGCGGCGAGAAGGTTGGCGACAGCGTCGGTTTCCAGGTCCGCTTCGAAAAACGCGGCGGTGCGGATACTCGCGTGTGGTTTCTCACCGAAGGCGTCGCACTCAGGCGCTTGGTCGGCGACCCCTTCCTCGAGGACGTCGGGGTGGTGGTGCTCGACGAGTTTCACGAGCGCCACCTGGCGGGGGATATCGTTCTCGCCATCGCGCGCGAGTTACAACGGACGGTACGTCCGGATCTCAAGATTTTGGTGATGTCGGCGACTCTCGACGTCGATCGCATCGCGAGTTATCTCGACGGATGCCCGGTCGTCCGCTGCGAGGGAAGGGTGCATCCGGTCGCTACCGAGTATCGCCACGCCGAGCGCGGGCATTGGCTTGCCGATCGCGTGGTCGATGCCGTGCGCGAGTTGGTCGGCGACGACGATGACGGCGACATCTTGGTGTTTCTTCCTGGAATCGCCGAGATTCGGCGTGCCGAACGAGCTCTCGAGGATTCCGGCGTCGGCCGCGCGCTCGATGTCCTGACCCTGCACGGCGACCTGTCGCTGGAGGCACAACGGCGGGTATTGCGCCCGTCGCCGAGGCGCCGGGTCGTGCTGTCGACCAATGTCGCGGAGTCTTCGGTGACCGTCGAGGGTGTGACCGCCGTGATCGACTCGGGGTTGGCGCGTGTGCCCCAACTCGACGTGGCGCGAGGAGTCGAACGGCTGCAAGTCGCGCCGATCTCGGTTGCGTCGGCGGACCAGCGCCGGGGACGGGCGGGACGGCAAGCGCCCGGTCGCTGTATTCGCCTGTGGTCGGAACACGAGCACACCGGCCGTCGAGCTCGCGAGGCTCCGGAGATTCGCCGGCTCGATCTCACGTCTACCGTCCTGCAGCTACGCGCCTGGGGCCTGGGCGACCTGCAGTCCCTGCAGTGGCTCGACGCACCGGACTCGGGGGCCCTTGCAGCAGCCGAAGTGCTGCTTACCCAGCTCGGCGCTCTCGACGACGGCGGGGGCATCTCCGATCTCGGCAGGCGGATCATCCGAATGCCGGTCGGACTACGCGCTGCACGGCTCGCGCTCGAGGCGGCGGGTCTCGGTTACCCCGCCGAAGGTGCGCTCGCGGCGGCGATCCTCTCGGAGCGTGAAATCGCCAAGCGCTCGCATAGTTTCGCTGGGCGAGAATCCGCCGATTCTGGGCTCTCGGATCTGCTCCTGCGGATCGAGATGTTCGAGCTGGCGGCCGCTTCGGGATTCGATCGTCGGACGTGTGATGCGGCCGGCATCGAAGCGGGCGCCGCCCGCGCGGTCGACCGCGCCCG
>JANQHZ010000443.1 GCA_028282445.1 Candidatus Binatia bacterium
CCAAAGACCGACCCAAACCGGCGGCGTGGGTTACCGACTCACCGGACACCACGAGATCATGTTTCCATTGCTGTGCGCCTCGATCCTCGAAGAACTGGCGAAGGCAACGAAGTCGACGACGAAGAGGCGCAAGGCAAAGTGACAACGAACCCGACAGCGAGCCCACGGCCGAGCACCACAACGACGACCGCAAAGCGCCGGCCGCCGCGTCGCCGCTGCGGTCGCGCCTGACCATGCGCCTCGGCCGCTACGACAATCCGCGCAAATGCGTCTCGTTCGCGGCAATCGATTCTGCGATCCACGCCGAGCCGATCGAACTGGAAGCGGAAGACGGCGGCATCGGCAACGCCATCCTCTATCGTCGGGCTCCCGCAAGAACCGTCGTCTGTTTCATGCATCCGCAAGCGGACATGAGCCGGCACTACGCGATTCCAGCAATCGTCGAAGCGGGATACGCCGCCTTCGGGCAGAACAGCCGATGCGTCAACAACGACACCCACTGCGTCCATGAGTCGCTCTTGCTCGACGTTGCCGCCGGCCAGCGGTTCCTGCGCGATCGGGGATTCGAAAATATCGTCCTGATCGGCAACAGCGGCGGCGGCTCCCTCTTCGCTTTCTACCAGGCCCAGGCGTCGATCGCACCGCCCGGCCGCCTGGTCGAGACGCCGGCCGGCGACAAGCTCGACCTCAATCACCAGGAGCTGCCGCCGGCAGACGCCTACGTCATGCTCGCCGCCCACCTGGGCGAGGGGCAGATCCTGATGCACATGATCGATCCTTCGATCACCGACGAAGACGAACCGCTATCGTGCGATCCGGAGCTAGATCCGTACAACCCCGACAACGGGTACCGGCAACCACCTGCTTCGAGCGAGTACTCCCAGGCTTTCGTCGACCGCTACCGTGCGGCGCAGCGCGCGCGGGTCGAGCGCATCGACAACGTGGCCCGCGAGCTCCTCCGCGACCGTCGCCGTGCCAGGTCCGAGATCGTGACGGACGGCTTCGCCGCGCGCCCAGCCCGGGAGCAAGCCGAAACCCTACGCCGGGCCACGCTGCATCCGCCGATGATCGTACACCGCACCGAAGCGGACCTGCGCTCACTCGACCTATCGCTGGATCCCTCGAAACGCGATGCCGGAACCCTGTTCTCGTACCGCCCCGACCTCACCAACTACATGGAGCTCGGCTTCGCGAGGGTGACGACGCCGCGCGCGTGGCTCAGTACCTGGTCCGGACTGTCGTCGAACGCCGCCTTGGAGAAGACCGGACCCGCGATCGACGTCCCTGCACTGGTGGTTTCGTACGACGGAGACAACGCCATTTTCCCGGGCGATGCGGAACGCGCCTTCGAGCTGCTCGGCTCGACCGACAAGCAACGAATCTCCGTCGCCGGCGACCACTACGGTTTCGCGGTCGGCACCCAAGTACGCAGCGGGGCCCCGAAGGCGACGGGCGCCATCGTCGATTGGCTTCGCGAGCGATTCCCGGAGTGAAAGTATGAACAACCCTAAGGCAGAACGAATTCGCGCGGCCGTCCGCCAGGGGCGGCCTCTCGTGATGGGCGGCGTCTACGACGGACTCTCTACTCGCCTCGCCGATCGCGCCGGATTCGATATCCTTTTCGCCGGTGG
>JANQHZ010000493.1 GCA_028282445.1 Candidatus Binatia bacterium
CTGGGTCGCGCTGGTGCTGGTGGTTGCGGTTTTCGCCATCTTCGCGGCGCGCACGTTCATCAAGGAACCGCAGGCGGTGATCCCGTCGCTCGCGCTCATTCCGGTTGCGCTATTGACCGGTCACTTGCTGTATCGCACCCAAGTCGCCGAATCGGTGGCGACACTGATCGGACTCGGGTTGCTCGCCGCGGCTCTTTTTCTCGGCACCCAGGTCCCGGTCTCCCTGCCCCCGATGTTCGGTCTGTCGGCCGAATCAGTGTGGATCATCGTGCTGCTCGGCTACTGCTTCGTCGCATCGATCACGCCGGTGCAGGTGCTGCTGCAACCGCGCGACTACCTCGCGTCGTTCCTGCTCTTCGGCGCGATCGCCACTGGCATCGTTTCGGTGGCGATCTCGGCGCCGGAAATGCAGGCGAAGGCGTTCAACGGCTTCACCCCGCAGGAGTGGCCGGCGGCCGGGCCGATGTGGCCGATGCTGTTCGTCACCATCGCGTGCGGTGCGATTTCGGGCTTCCACTCACTGGTCAGCTCCGGAACGACCTGCAAGCAGATCGACAACGAGGCGCACGCCTGCCGTGTCGGCTACGGCGGTATGATCATGGAGGGCCTTGTCGGCGTTCTCGTCATCATCTGCGTCGGCACCAGCCTGAGCGTGATCGAGTTGCGCGACGTGCTCGGTCCGAGCGGCGGCGGACCGATCAGCGCATTCGCGCTCGGCTACGGCGAGATTACCCAACCAATCCTCGGACCATACGGACAAGCGTTCGCGGTGATGGCGCTCAACGCCTTCATCCTGACGACGCTCGACACCGGAACCCGCATCGGGCGGTACCTGACCGGCGAGATCTTCGGCACCACCAACATGTACGTCTCGACCGCACTGGTCACCGGCTTCGGCTGCGCGCTGGCACTGACCGGACAGTGGACGATCCTGTGGCCGGCCTTCGGCACCTCCAACCAGCTGATCGCCGCGCTCGCTCTGCTGGTCGGATCGTGTTGGATGATGCGCCACGGCCGCTCGGCGCTCTACACATTGATCCCGGCGTGCATCATGTTGGCGACGACGCTGGCAGCGTTTCTCTACCAGTTGCACGGGGCGCTCACCAAGATCGACCCCGCCACCGGCGCCACCAGTCCGGACTGGTTCCTGGCGGGCCTCGTCGTCGTGCTGATCGCGCTCGCCGGCATCGTCTTCTGGGAGGGCATCTCCGTTCTGATGCGCAACCGTGGCGCGGCCACGGCCGAACCTTCATGACCGAGTCGCAACGCGTTGCGCGGCTGCACGTCGTCGACGCAACCTTCGAGCTGTTTCGCGCTTACTTCGCGATGCCGAGCGAGAAGTCGCCGGAAGGACAGGAGATCGGCGCGACGCGCGGGCTGGTCAGCTCGATGCTGGCGCTGCTGCACGAGCCCGACGTTACGCATATCGGCGCGGCGACCGACCACGTCGTCGAGTCGTTTCGCAATGACCTGTTCCCCGGCTACAAGACCGGCGAGGGTATCGAGCCCGACCTGTGGTCGCAGTTCCCTCTTGCCGAAGAAGCCCTGCAAGCGGTCGGCATCACGCTCTGGCCGATGGTCGAATTCGAAGCCGACGACGCGCTCGCGACCGCGGCCGCGCGCTTCGCCGACGAGGTCGGTGAAGTCGTCATCCTCTCGCCCGACAAGGACCTCGCCCAGTGCGTGCGCGGCGACCACGTCGTGTGCTTCGACAGGCTGCGCAAACGGCGCTACGACGAGGCCGGCGTGATCGAGAAGTTCGGCGTGGAGCCGCGCTCGATCCCCGACTACCTCGCCCTCACCGGCGACACCGCCGACGGCATTCCGGGGTTGCAGGGATGGGGCGCCAAGAGCGCCGCGACCGTACTTCGCGAGTACGTCCGCCTCGAAGAAATTCCAGAGGATCCCGACGAGTGGAGCGTCAAAGTACGCGGCGCCGCTCGCTTGTCCGCGACGCTCAACCGGCAACGCGACGACGCTCTGCTCTACAAACGCCTCGCAACGCTCCGGACCGACGCAAATGTGACGAAGCGTCTCTCCGACCTACAGTGGCGCGGGGTGCCCCGACGTCGATTCAACGACCTCTGCGACCAACTCGGATTGGGTCGCTTGCGGGACCGCCCACGGCACTGGGACGACTCCGCGTAAAGTGGCGCAGCCGCAAATCGCAGCGCAAGCGCGGCGACATGCAAGGCGCAGCATCGTGTTGCCATGCGACCTATCGCGGCATTATCGAGCACGACCGGTACGCCCCCGTCTTTTTACTTGACATTGTGGCAGGCGCCGTGCGCGCGCGCACGGCGTAGCGCAACCAATACCGACCGTTTCGACCGGATTGGGCCCGCCACTTTTCGAGTGGCACGGGCGCAAAAAAAGGCCTTGCAAAAGCGCGAGGGAGCGCGGTGAAAACGCCTTTTCGCGGCAGACCAAAAACCCGGAAATCACTCAGGCACGGCTCTTGCTTAGTAAGTGATCAACAAACCAGGAGCCGAAAATGATGACCGAAAATGCCAGCAACAGTACGGGATTCGTAAGAGAGATCGGCCTCCGGGATTTGGATCTGGACCCTACGGCAGGGTTCGTATCGGGAGGGGAGTCCCGAGGCACAGAGTTCACCGGTACCAAAGCGCTCATGCTCGCCGTGCTCGAAGACGGCATTCGCAGCTACCTCAACCCGGTGGCGCGCATCCGCAGCGAGGCGGAGTATTGGGTCCACGCCAAGAAGCAACGCTCGCCCTTCTCGTTCGCCGTGGTGTGCGAAACGCTCGGCCTCGAAGCCGACGCGGTTCGCGAGGCACTCGAACGCATGCGCAAGAAAAACATCGGACCGCGCGAGGCGATCCGCCGTAGCCGCCCCAACGTGCGTCGCACCGGGCGCCTGCGCAACAAGAAGTCCGTCGCATAACGCAGTTTC
>JANQHZ010000501.1 GCA_028282445.1 Candidatus Binatia bacterium
TACCGACCTCAGCCTCCGCCTCGCCTCCGCCTGAGCCTTGGTGAGAGCGTTCGCTCTCGGCTGCGTGGATCCGAGGCATGCTCTTACCCGAACGGCTTCCTTATGGAATGATTGTCTCCCCAAGGAGGACCTCGATGATCAAAGGGTATGCCGGACGTGTCCTGGAGGTGGATCTCGCCTCGCGCACATTTACCTTCAAGCCGCTCGACGAGGATGTCGCCAAGCTCTACATCGGCGGTAAGGGCTATGGGACGCGGCTGCTGTACGATCGCACCGATGCGGGGATCGATCCGCTCGGCCCCGACAACCCCTTGATCTTTGCCACCGGACCGCTGAACGGCTCGGTTGCGCCGCAATCGAATCGCTTCGCGGTGATTTGCAAGAGTCCGCTTTCGGGTGGGATCGGCAACGCGGCCTGCGGTGGCAGCTACGCCTACGGCATGAAACGCGCCGGGATCGACGTGTTGGTCGTTTTGCATCAATCCGAGAAGCCGGTGCGGCTCGAAGTCGACGGCGATGCCTCCGAGGTGAAGTTCATCGATGCCGACGACCTGTGGGGGAAGGGGACCTACGAGACCCAGGAGATTCTGGGCAAGAAGAAGCACCACGCCGTGATCGGGCCGGCCGGCGAGACGATGGTTCGCTACGCCGGCATCGTGTCGAACGAGCGCATCGCCGGACGTACCGGAGTCGGTGCGGTGATGGGCTCGAAGAAGCTCAAGGCGATCACGGTCAAGGGGTCGCGGAAACTCGAGATGGACGATGCCGACGCCTTCAAGGAGTACACCAAATGGGTGCGGGAGATGTTCAAGGACCACCCCGTGCTCGGTGAAAGTCTGAAGCGCTTCGGCACCGCCGGCATCGTCGGTACGACGCAAGCTCGCAACATCATTCCGACCCGCAATTTCCAGCGCGGCAATTTCGACGAAGCCCTCAAGGTCTCGGGCGAGTACATGGAAGACAACGAGCTGGTCGGTGTGAAGTCTTCCTGTATCCACTGCCCGGTCACCTGCGGTCGCGATGTCGAGGTCGAAGGCGTCGGGCGGGTCAAAGGTCCGGAGTACGAGACGGTGGCGTTGATGGGGCCGAACCTCGAGATCGGCGACCTCAAGAAGGTGTCGGAGTGGAACTTCCTGGCCGACGACCTCGGGATGGACACGATCAGCCTGGGGGCGGTGCTAAGCTTCGCCATGGAGTTGCAGGACCGGGACATGCTGGATGCCGGGGTTCGCTTCGGCGACCCATCGGGGGTCAGCGATCTCATCAAAGACATCGGTCATCGACGGGGCATTGGCGACGACCTCGCCGAAGGCGTCATGCGCATCAGCCAAAAATACGGCGGCCACGAGTTCGCCATGCACGTCAAGGGGCTCGAGTTGTCGGCCTACGATCCGCGCGGGTCGTTCGCCCAGGGAGTCGAGTACGCCACCACCAACCGCGGTGGCTGTCACGTGCAGGGCGCGAGCATGTACCTGGAGTCGGTGGGGCCCCTCACGATCAACCCGCAGAATCTGAAGCTCAAGGCGGATATCCCGGTCGCTCAGCAGAACCTCGCGTGCACCATCAACTCCATGGTGCTGTGCATCTTCACCACCTACGGGATGGTTCCCAAGCAGATCCACGCAATGGATCCGGACTCCTTCTCTCACAAAGCGCTGTCATTCGCCCTCGAGAACAGCGGTCCGCTCTTCCTCAAAGCGATGCAGATGAAGGGGAAGCCCATGCTGTGGTGGGAGAAGTGGCTGACTTACATCACCGGCACTCCGCTGTCGGGGGGGCACCTGCAGGAAATCGGCGGGAGAATTTTCAACCTCGAGCGGATGTACAACCTGCGCGAGGGAGTCGGGCCTGAGACCGATACGCTGCCTCCGCGCATGCTCAACGAGCCGACCTTCAAGGGGATGACGAGCGGTCACCCGCTCGATCAGTTGCTGCCGCGCTACTACAAGAACCGCGGCTGGGATGCCGAAGGCGTTCCGACCCGCCAGACCCTCGACAAGCTGCAGGTGTCGGTGTGATGAAGGTCGTCGTCGAGCCTACCTACGCGATGGGCAAGGTGATCGGATTCGATCGCTTCGAGGTCGAGGACGCACCGACCGTGGGCCACGTGATCGACAAGACCAAGTCGCGCTTCGGCGCTCAGGCCGAGGAATTCGAGAAGCTGACCAAGGTTGCGACGGTGGCGGTCAACGGAGTCCTGGTCAACTACCGCAAGGGACGCAAGACGAA
>JANQHZ010000505.1 GCA_028282445.1 Candidatus Binatia bacterium
GCTGGGGCCGTGCCCGGAGCACCGCCTCTCCTTCGCGCCGGTACGGCAGGCCCGTCTGCCGTTCGAAGGCTGACCTCGACAGACGAGAGATTCTCACCATGGAGGCACCGAGGCCCGGAGAGGGCACCGACGACTCGGTCCCCACACCTTGCAGATCGTCGTGGATATTCGTGAGGACTCCTGATTTCTTCACGTATCTGTGCCTCCGTGCTTTGAGTTTTATGGAGGGCCCAGACGCGATGGTTGGCGGGTGGCGTCAACGGATTCGCCGGACCTCAGTCGATCCGCTAAGCTTTTGTCGTGGAGCCCATGCCTCAGCCAAATCGAGGACCCGATCCCGGCTCGCCCAACCGGGCTGCCGAGTTGGACCGCTCCCGGGTGCCGGTGAGAATCCGCCAGCTGGGTCGCATTCGGTATCCGGAGGCGATGCGCTTGCAGGATCGTCTGATTGCCGAGGTGACGGCATCCTCCTGCGAGCCGGGCACGATTCTGTCGCTCGAGCACGAGCCGGTTTACACGCTCGGTCGTGCCGCCGACGAAGCCGACCTGATGGGGGCGCACGAGAGATTTTCGGTTCCGGTGTTCCGCGTCGGGCGCGGTGGCGGGGTGACGTTTCACGGGCCGGGGCAGATCGTCGTCTACCCCATCGTTCGCCTGCCGGGGGGTGGGCGCAACGTGTCCGGTTTCATCCGTGCGTTGGAGCGGGCGATGATCTCGACTTGTACGCGATTCGGAGTGGCGACGCGCGCGCCCGAGGGCGAGACCGGCGTGTGGGCGGACGGTGGCAAGGTCGGCTCGATCGGGATCGGCGTCCGGAGGGGGGTTTGTTTTCACGGCCTCGCCCTCAATGTTCGCAATCGCCTCGACTATTTTGAGAATATCGTCCCCTGTCGCGCTCCCGGGATGACGGTCACCACTTTGGCGCGCGAGGCCTCCGGGGGAGTTTCGCAAACGGCGGTCGAGCGGGCCCTGATCGAGGAGGTGTGTCGTGCCCTCGACCTCGATCCGGTAGCATGGAGCGAGTGATGAACGAGGAGAGAGGAGCTGCCGGCGAAGGCCGGGCGGCGGTTCGCAGACGCCACCCGGAGTGGATCAAGGTTCGTGCGCCCGGCGGCGCCGACTACTCGGCGACCCGCAAGACTGTGAGTGACTTAGGCCTGCACACGGTATGCGAAGAGGCGCGCTGTCCCAATCTCGCCGAGTGCTGGGGGCACCAGACGGCGACATTCATGCTGCTGGGCGACGTTTGTACGCGCAACTGCGGCTATTGCGCGGTCGCGCACGGGCGGCCGCTCCCGGTCGACCCGACCGAGCCGCGCCGGGTCGCCGACGCCGTAGGTCGCCTGGGCCTCCGCCACGTCGTCATCACCTCGGTCGATCGCGACGACCTCGCGGACGGCGGTGCGGGGCACTTCGCGGCGACGGCGCGTGCGGTCAAGGAGCGCGACCCAGGCTGCACCGTCGAGGTGCTGACTCCCGACTTCAAAGGGGACGTCGACTCGCTGCACGCGGTGGTCGATTCTCCGATCGACATCTTCAACCACAATACGGAGACCGTGCCGAGCCTCTACAAGCGGGCAAGGCCGGGCGGGAAGTACGATCGAACCCTGCGAATCCTCGCCGCGGCTAAACAGCGGCGGACTGGGGTCCTGACCAAAACCGGGCTCATGCTCGGCCTCGGCGAGGAGATCGGCGAGGTCGAGGAAGTTTTCAGGGACCTCGCGGCCGCTCGATGCGATATCCTGACCCTCGGACAGTACCTCCAGCCGACCAAGGACCACCTTCCGGTGGTGCGCTATCTCGATCCGGAGGAGTTCGACCGGATCGGCCGCAGCGCCCGGAAACTGGGCTTCCGCCACGTCGAGTCGGGCCCGCTCGTCCGCAGCTCGTACCACGCCTGGGAGCACGTCGGCTGAGGCGTGGAAAAAATCGTCGGGGCTCAGGAAACCCCCGATTTCCTGGCGAGACACCGTTTACAGTGACTTGCCTTTCTGCGATGTATTCGCGAGCGGCGGCGGGTTGGGGGATCCGGCGGGCCGCTGAGCGGGTTTGCGGCTTGTTGAGGAAAGGCAAATATCGATGCGACTTTACGACTATCCGGATTGTCCCTTTGCGCAGAA